>CAYOPW010000012.1:43753-47358 GCA_964405975.1 uncultured Hyphomicrobium sp. | reverse complement strand
CGCTGAAATTTATTTGGGCACCCGTGGTGGACGCGTGGAATGTCCCGTTTCTGTCGCGCCGTCTGGGGCGGCGGCGCGGCTGGCTTGTCGCTTCTCAACTTTTGTTGATGGCGACGATCGTGTTCCTTGGTACACGCGACCCGCTGTCCGCTCCACTGATGGTGGGAATCGCGGCGCTCTTCGTCGCCTTCGCGTCTGCGACACAAGACATCGTTGTGGACGCCTTTCGCGTACAAAGCCTGCCCACCGACGAGCAGGCTGCAGGCATGGCAAGCTATGTTGCCGCCTACCGGGTCGGCATGCTGGCGTCTGGCGCGGGCGTCATTGGATTCAGCGCGTGGCTGGAGTCGCAGGGCCTCAGCAAGGAGGCCATTTGGCCGATCGCTTATGCAGCAGCGGCGCTGCTCGTCCTTGTCGGTTTCGCCGCAACGCTACTCGCGCGCGAACCTGCGGGGCCAGCGAACGCACAGTCTGAAAACGGCACCAGCGCACTTAGCCGCCTTTATGAGACGTCGATGGGCGCCTTCTCCAATTTTTTCCTACGGGATGCGGCGATTGCCATTCTCGCGTTCGTCGTGCTGTTCAAGCTGTGCGACGCATTCGCAGGGACAATGACGGCGCCGTTCGTGCTCTCGCTTGGCTATAGCAAGGCCACCTACGCCGCGATCGTCAAAGGCGTGGGGCTCGGGGCGTTATTGATCGGCGGGTTCGCCGGCGGCGCGGTCGCGCGCGCATTGCCGCTGGCAACAGCACTCTGGATCGCAGCGTTTTTACAAATGTTCTCCAACCTCGTGTTCGTATGGCTTGGCTGGCAGCCACTGAGCCCGTGGGCGTTAACGATCGCAATTGTCATTGAGAACTTTGCCGGAGCGATCGGAACCGTCATCTTTGTCGCTTATCTCTCAGCACTTTGCCGCAACCCGCTGCACACAGCCACCCAATACGCGCTGCTAACAGCGCTTGCCTCTACGGGGCGCACGTTGCTTTCCTCAGGTACGGGCTACGCTGCAGACGCGCTCGGCTGGCCCGCCTATTTTATGTCCACTGCTCTCGCCGCCGTGCCTTCGCTCATTCTTTTGATGTGGCTGCAGAGCCGCGGGCATTTCCGCACGCTCGAGGCGGACCGAAATGGCATCTAGCGCAAGTGTGGCTGAGGCCTAGTCGGAGTGCCCACCTACGTCGTTGGCGGAATCCGATTGGAGCTGACCGTAGTTCTGAATGCCGATTTTCTCCAGCAGATCAAGTTGCGTCTCAAGGAAATCGATGTGCCCTTCCTCGTCTTTGAGTAGATCCTCGAAGAGCTGCATCGAGACGTAGTCTTTATGCGTGCGGCATAGATCGCGCGACTTTGTGTAATGCTCTTGGGCAGTGTACTCGCCTTTCAAGTCACACTCGAGAACCTCCTTAAGGTTTTCGCCGATCATCAAGGGCGCGATCTCCTGCATCTTGGGGAAGCCCTCCAAGAAGATGATGCGCTCGATCAGCTTGTCAGCGTGATGCATTTCCTCAACCGATTCTTCGCGCTCCTTTTTCGCGAGCTTGGTGAAACCCCAATCCTCAAGCCTGCGATAATGCAGCCAGTATTGATTGACAGCGCCGAGCTCAAGCTTCAGCGCTTCGTTCAAGGCCTTGATGACCTCTTTGTTGCCTTTCATGGCGCCCCTCCGTGCCTGACGAGATTACTAGGTGGGAATAGCTGAGATGAGCGGCGGTTTGGCCACGTCGATACTCAGCGCTGGCCCCGGCGAGGCTGCTGTAGCAATTGTGGTGGGAGAGCCGATGCGAATCCAGTCAAAAATGTCTGAGCGAAAGCTCATGCGACCTTAAGCTGACCGCCTTGTTTGCTGCGTAGCGAAGCCGGCTCGTCAATTTTGCCGGGGCGGCCTGCACGACGCCCAGTGAATTCGATGAGCTTACTGCGCGCCGTAGCGCATACGTTCGGACAGATGAGCCCCTTCGTCTCAAGCTCGTTCACTTTGTTATAGATTGTCTCAACGGCCAGCGGCGCGCAGCTGCAGCAGTTCATGCGCTGACTGAGGTGCCGATAGACGACGCCGGGGGTAGGGATTGGCGCATTCGCCTGATTGAGGATTTCGACGAGCGCATCCTCGATATCGCTATCCGAGATCATTGTGCACGAGCAAACGATCACAGTACCAACTCCACTGCTTTAGCCCTCGCGCGCCGCTTCGTCTGCAGCAACATTGCGGCGTTCATATCCTTAAACCTGACCCGGCGCTTCATCGCGGAATTATCCGGAATTGGGGCCAACCTCTCGCGGCCCACACGGGACTTATATAGACTTCTGATGTCATGTTTTGAAGAGATCGGGGCGGCTGTCAAGGACACAGAGCAACATCTGAGCCTGACCTAACGCCGCACAAAGATAATTCGCGTTTTGCCATTAACGCGCGTTGGCCTGCTGAGCGCCGCGTCGCACGCGGCTGGAGCCCGCCTCGGTGGGACGGGTACGCGCTTTCTTGGCCTTTTTGGCACCACCTGAAGCCGGAGCACTGGTAGTTAATGGGTCGCCGGCGGCCACCATATCGGCCAACGTGTGTTGATCGAGCACGCTGACGAACGCCTCGAGCGCATCGTCGACGATCTCATTAAGGCCCGCGTCTTGAGCCGGCGCCTTCCCTTCGTTGCCACTGAGTTCGATTGAGCGAACAATATCGCCGATGCGGATTTTGGCCGCCGGACGGGCCAGGCGCACCCCGCCCTTGCGCCCGCGAACCGAGCCCAGGAAACCACCCTTGTTCAGCAAGTGCACAATTTTGAAGGTGTTTTGCTGGGTGATGTCGAGCCGGCGAGCGATTTCCGCTACCTTAACGAGCTCGTCCTCGGACTTTGCACAGTGGACGAGAATACGGACAGCGTGACTGGTCGATTTGTTGAGTCGCATGGGATGCTGAATCGCGCGGGATCGCTGTTGTTATTGGGCTGATACGTCAATTCGTGCGGTTTTGGCAAACACCGTTCTTTGAGTCCCGCCCTTGCGGTGAGGTGAGTTTGGCGGACTGGAAACGCATGGTAGCAGCCCCGCGGCGCAGTGGGCAGCCATAAATGGTCAGCGACACCCAAGCCTGGCCTGCGGTCGACCTATGAGAACTTCGGCATGCCTCCAGCGCTTCGCCACAAACGTCTAGCCTGGGTGTGTCTGAGCTAAATCTGAGTGGTGATCGCAATCCGCGCACGCTGTCCGCGAGATTCGCAACCCTGTGTTTTTATTGAATTTCTTGACGTTCAGTGACAGCGCCCAACATTTTTTAAACGCCGTTCCCCTGGAAACAGCGCCGCGGGAGCCAACGCAGCATGATCGGCCTCAGAAAAAGAACGCCATCTAGGAGACCCGCAATGAACAAAGTACTGATCGCCATCGCCGCCGCATTCTTTGCCATCACGACCTTCTTTGCCGCGCCTGCAGAAGCTGGCTTTAACGTGAAGATCGGCGCTGCACCGCAGTTTTCAACCCTCCACAAGGCTGGATGCTCAAAGCGCCGGCGCTTCCACCGCAATCGGTTCTACCTAGCCCGCCGCCTTGCCGCCAAGCGCAGAGCGCTCGCCGCCCGCAAGGCCCGAGCTCGGGCAATCGCCAAGGCGAA
>CAYOPW010000012.1:0-43653 GCA_964405975.1 uncultured Hyphomicrobium sp. | reverse complement strand
AAGGCCAAGGCTCGTGCAAAGGCGAAGGCCCTAGCCGCCGCCAACGCTGCAGCCGCAGAAGAGGCTGAGGTTGCAGAGGCCACTGAAACTGAAAATTCCTCCGTTTCGCTGTCGGAGACGGACGAATTGGCGGAGACCAAGAAGGAGGAGACCAAGAAGGTCGCGTCCGTCGCGAGGGACCTGGGCTGCAAGAAGTTCATCCCAGAGGTCGGAATGACGGTAACGGTGTCCTGCGAATAATCCGGCACCCGTTTCCAAATATCCTGGACAGGCAAGCGATCCCGGCTAACAAGCTGGGATCGCTATATTTTTTCCCGTTTTAGTGCGGCCCAGAAATTCTTTGAGAAAATTTTCGGTTTGTTCCAGCTGGAACAGCGCAATTGCGCCCCTCCCCGCAAGATCAGCCTCAGAGACGAACACCAAGCTGAGACGCAACGATCAATCGACGGAGGACACAATGACCCGGACAATTCTCGCCATCGCCACTGCCTTTCTCGCCGTAACGACGGTTTTTGCCTCGGCTGCGGAAGCCGGTTTCAACGTCCGCTTGGGCTTTGGTGGCCCGCTCCCGGCCTTCACCGCCCACGGCCCCTCCAAATCTTACAGCGCCAAGCGCCATAAGAAGCGCATGTACAAGGCAGCTAAGAAGCGCAAGGCCCGCACTGCCAAGAAGCGCATCGCTAAGAAGAAGACCACTGCCAAGAAGGTTGCGACGGTCAAGTCGGCGCCGATCAAGACAGATGCGGAGAACGAGAACTCCACGATCTCCACGGCGTCGCTGGACAAGGAAGAGGCCATCGAAACCGAGGCAATTTCGAAAGACGAGCCCGAGACTAACCGGAACGTCGGCTGTAAGAAGTTCTTCCCGGCGGTCGGCATGACCCTCACGGTGCCCTGCGAGTAAGCCGGTACTTAACCAAAACCGGGCCGGATACGACGATCCGGAAACGCAAAAGTAAGTCTCCTCCGCAAGCGGCCGGCATTTGCCGGCCGCTTTTGCTGTTGGGGTTAACGGACCAGGCCCAGGGCGTTTCACAGAAAAAATTTGAATATCTGCTCGTCCTGTTCCGCCCGGAACAGCGCCAAGAGGCCCTTCCCCGCATGATCATCCTCACAGATGGACACCAACGACATCAAGACCGGTGGCTCATCGCGGATCACTCAAGGGACGACGAACAGTAAGAGGACGGACATGAAAAAGGCACTGATCGCGGTCACCACCGCATTTATCGCTCTCACGACCATGTTTAATTCGGCGGCGGACGCCGGCTTCAAGGCACGCATCGGCCTAGGCGTACTTGCCCTGGCCCCGCATGTCATAGCTGCCAGCAAGGCAAATAGCGCCAAGCGCAGGTACAGAAAGCGCAAGTACCAGGCCGCTAAGCGCCGCCGCGCGAAGAAGAAGGCCTACGCGAAGAAGCGCAGCTCCAAGCGTACGACGGTCGCCAAGGTTAAGAAAGCTCCGACTGTCGTAGATACGTCGGAGAATGAGAACTCGACCATTTCCATGGCGATGGTAGAGACGGCGGAAAATGACACAGAGACAGTGTTTGAAGAGGAAGAGACAGTTGCAGAGAACACTGCTGAAGTGACACCCGCTGCCAACAACAGCGACCAGTTGGGCTGCAAAAAGTTCTTTGCCGCCGTCGGCATGACACTCACGGTGCCCTGCGAGTAAGCTGGGTTCCAGACCAAACTCAAAGAGCCGGGTTGGCCGGCTCGAAAGATCATGACACTCTCTCGATCCCGATCAGATGATCGGGATCGAGGCTTGAGAACGGCCGCCGCGGCCGCCCGAGAACAGATAGGGGCAAGGGAAGCGCTATGCAGGCGAATATCAATACCACAGCGCCACTAGGTGCCGAAGCCGGCGGCGGCACACCTAAGACCGTTAAAATGGCCGGCAAGCTTGCCTACCGAAATCTCTTTCATGATCGTCTGAGTCTGACCGTCACGCTCATTGGAATTGTTTTCTCGGTCGTGCTCGTTGCCGTCCAGTGCGGCCTTTACATTGGCTCAGAACAAATGATCGCGGCCATGGTTGACAAATCAGAGGGCGACTTGTGGGTCGTACCGCTGGGCACCAAGAGCTTCGATGATCCTTCTCTCCTGATGGGCCATGAGAAGTATGCCGTTCTTTCAACGCCCGGCGTCGATAGTGCCGAGGAGCTGGTTGTTGGCTTCGCCGCCTGGCGCAAGCCCAAGGGCGGCACAACCGCCGTTCTGCTCGTCGGCTCCGATCATTTACGCGGCAGCTTGAAGCCTTACAACATCGTCGACGGCAGCATCAATGATCTTCGCCAACCCTTCACTGTCGCCGTCGATGATACATATTTCGACGATCTCGGCGTCACGGGGCTCGGAGATGCCGCGGAGATCAACAACACGCGGGTGACAATCGCCGCGGTGACCCACGGCATCCGCTCATTCACCACACTACCTTATGTCTTCACGTCGTTGCCCCGCGCACGCATACTAGTTGATGCATCAGCAAACCAAGCCTCCTATACGCTCGTGCGCCTCGCACCCGACGCTAATGCCGAAAAGGTGCGCGCCGATCTCTCCGCCCGCCTTAAGGACCGGGAAGTCATGGAGCAAGCCGAGTTCCGCAAGCGCAGCGTTGACTATTGGTTGTTCCAAACTGGCGCAGGCGGAGCACTCATCGCCGGGGCAACACTGGGTCTGATCGTCGGTATCGTCATCGTCGCCCAAACGCTTTACTCGAGCACCAAGGATCACTTGAACGAGTTTGCAACCCTCCGGGCGCTCGGCGCCTCGGCAAGCTACGTTTACAAAGTGATCCTTATTCAAGCACTGTTGAGCGCTGTCCTTGGCTATGGCGTCGGTATGATCTTAAGCCTGTTGATCATCTGGGCGACGAAAGAGACGACGCTGACAATCGTCATGACGCCGGGACTCGCCGTTCTGCTTTTCGTATTGACGATCGCAATGTGTACGATCGCCGCCATCTCCGCCATCTTCAAGGTGACGCGCATCGATCCCGCAGGAGTCTTCTCAAGATGAGCTTGAACGAAGAAACAACGAGACCGGAGTCCAAGGTGCTCCTGGAGGCGAAAGGCATCGTCAAGGTGTTCGGCTCCGGCGCAGGCGAGGTCAAGCCCCTGAAAGGCATCGACCTGAAGTTACGCTCTGGTGAGCTAACCTTGCTCATGGGGCCCTCTGGAAGCGGAAAAACGACGCTTTTGTCGATCCTCGGTTGCATCTTGACGCCCACAGAAGGCAATCTCGATGTCGCGGGCAATTCCACCGAAGGACTGGATGCTGAAGGCCTCGCCGACGTGCGGCGCAAGCACGTGGGCTTTGTGTTCCAGGGCTACAATCTCTTTCCGACGATGACGGCAACCGAGAATGTCATGCTGGCACTCGACGTGCGCTCAGCGCTCGTCGTCGATCCGCCGGCTCACGCGGTCGGCGCCTTGGATGCGGTTGGTCTGGCTCATCGTGCCAAGGCCTTTCCTTCAAAGCTCAGCGGCGGTGAGAAACAGCGTGTCGCGATCGCTCGCGCATTGGCTGGATCGCCGTCCGTGATCCTGGCCGACGAGCCGACGGCTGCACTCGACAGCGAAAACGGCAAAGCAGTGATGGCCTTGCTTTCGGAGGTTGCCAAGGATCCCAACCGTGCGGTCCTAGCAGTCACGCACGACCACCGCACCATTCCCTATGCCGATCGTATCATCAGAATTGAGGACGGCTGCATCGTGGGCGAGGAACGCCCCGGCGAGAAACCGGCCCAAGCAACCAATACCCATGCAACAGATAAAGATTGAGACAGCATCACCGCAACAGAGGCCCTTGGGGGCCGCTATAGGATCAGGCGCTATGATTAGAACACTTGCAATTGTCGTCGCATTGGCTCTGGCCGCCCTCGCTGGCTATCTGCTGAGCGTCGGCTTCTTCGGCAACTCGGACTCCAACAATAAGACCGCAGCCGAAGAAGTCGAAGCAGTGGAGTGGGTGGCAGCCGCACCTGGTCGTGTTGAGCCTGGTTCCGGTGAAATTCGCGTCGGAAGCTCTCTGTTAGGCAAGGTGGCCGAGGTTCCTGTTGCGATAAACGACGAGGCTGAGGAAGGGCAGCTTTTGATCCGCCTCGACGACGAGGAAGCGCGCGCTAATCTTGCTGCCGCCGAAGCAGACGAGGGCTTGGCAAGGAATCAGCGCGACGACAACCCCAAAACCTCGGGCCGCAGGAGAGTTTCCAACGCAGAAGATGCCGTCTATTCGGCCGAACGTGAGGTGACAGGCGCGCAATTCGAACTAGATGCTGCGCTTGCCGGCAAATCCAAAGGCGAAGCCACAGATCAACAGCTCGCCGATGCGCGCAGTCGCCTTCGCAGAGCCCAAAGGCGCGTCGAACGCGAGCGCCTTGAGTATGCGCAGGCGCAAGCAAAATCCAATCTGCCCGCACCCAACCGCTTTGAGGCTGCCTTGACGAAGGCACGGGCTAACGTGGCATTGGCAGCGTCCCAGCTCGACAAAACGCGCATTCGCGCACCGCGCGCCGGAACGGTGCTGCAGCTCAATGCCAAGGAGGGTGAAATTGTAGCGCCGTCGCCCGAGACTCCTTTGGCCGTAATTGGCGATATGTCGACGGTACACGTCAAGGCTGAAGTGGACGACGGCGAGGTTTCTAAGATCAAGGTTGGCCAAAAGGCGTTCGTGCGCTCCATAAACTATCCAGGCCGCGACTTTGAGGGGCGCGTCAAGAAGCTTGCGCCGACGATGGCTACGCCACGCATCAGCGCGCGCGGCCCGCGCCGGCCGACCGACATCGAAGTGCTTGAGATGACAATCGAGCTGGACGGCAACGTGCCACTGCTGCCCGGCATGCGCGTCGATGCCTTCGTGCGTCCGAGCAGCTAGCACTCATCATCGCGCTCCCCGCCGCCATAAGTTCCGGCGGGGTGCGAAGTAGCAGAGCAAACGCTTTTCAAAAGCGCGCCTGACCTGCGAGTCCGAGCTTATCAAGCATCGCGTCGCGCGCTCGTTTCGTCTCCGCTGGCCATGCCGCCACCTTTGACGCCACGAGGTTGGCCTGTGAACGCAAAATCACGCCATCCTCTAAGACCTTGAGACCATTGGCCTTCAGCGTGGCGCCGGTCGACGTGATATCAACGACCAATTCCGCCGTGCCGGCCGCAGGCGTGCCTTCCGTCGCGCCAAGACTTTCGACGATGCGGTAGTCGGTCAGACCATTTGCGGCGAAGAAACGCCGGGTCAGGTTCAAGTACTTAGTGGCGACACGCAAAGAACGGCCGTGCACGCTCCGGAACGCAGCAGCGACAGCTTGAAGGTCAGCAACCGTTTCGACGTCGAGCCAACTCTGCGGCACGGCGACGACAACGTTGGCGTGTCCGAAGCCAAGCTTCTTGAGGAAGACGATGCGCTCGTCTGCATTGGATATGTTCTCGCGTACGAGATCCTCGCCGGTCACACCAATGTGCGCGCTGCCGGCATTCAGATGCGCCACGATCTGCGAGGCCGAAACGTACGTCACATCGATGCCGCCAAGGCCTTCGATCTCGCCGCGATACCCGCGCGCATCCCCAACCTTGCGCAAGGCAAGACCGGCCTGGCTGAGAAAATCACCCGTCTGCTCCATCAAGCGGCCCTTCGAGGGAACAGCGAACACCAGTTGTGCGCTCATCGCCTGCCTCCGCTGACAACGGCAAGGAGACGCTCGGTGTGGATGGCGCCACCCACGGCGGGGATCTGGCGTGGTGCGCCAACGGCCTTAAGCAGGCTGTCGTAGCGCCCCCCGCCGGCAACTGGGCTCGCCGGCCCAAGCGCTGGCGCAACGGCCTCGAATACGAAGCCAGTGTAGTAGGCCAGGTTACGGCCAAATTCAGCTGAGAAGTCGACCGTGGTCATATCAACGCCGCTATCTTCCAAGAGCCCGATGCGGCGCTCAAAAGCATCAAGCGCCGCGCCGATATCGGAACCTGCTTTACCCAACAGCTTGCGCAGGTGCGCGCCTGCTGCGTGTGCTGGCGCCGCAACATCTACGTAAGCATCAATCATCGCAGCGGTCGCAGCATTGAGCGGCTTTGCCCTCGCATCTGCGGCGATGGAAAGCAGCCCGTCTGTAATCTCGCTGAGCGAACGCGTGCCCGTCAGCTCGATGCCCGCGCTATCCAGATACTCGCCAACACGTTGTTCTGCACCGGCGGGATCAGAAGGCTCAAGCACGTCCAGAACAGCCGCGGGCACGGCGGCAACCGATCTGGCAGGATGCGCCGTCAAACGCTTCAGCTCGGCGCGGAAAGCCTCATGGTGACCGAACTGGTGTCGCAGACGGCGGCGCCAGCGTTCAGGCATCTCGGCTGCGGCAAGCACGGCGTCAAAGAGCCCAAGATCTCCGATCCGTAGCCGCCAGTTACGAAGTCCGGCCTGTTGCAGAGCGGTCAATACGAGCGCAAACGTCCGTGCCTCGGCCTCCTCGCGCTTCAAGTCGCCGAACGACTCAATGCCAGCCTGGCGGAACTCGCGCGGATGAGCGGCATCGGCTCCTTCCGGCTGATAGCGAAACGCCGTTCCGTTGTAGCAATAGCGTGCACCGGACTCAGCGTTCGGACAGCGCTCCAAATAGAGCCGGCACGTCGGCACTGTGAGATCTGGGCGCAAACACAGCTCCTCGCCATGAAGGTCATTGAAGACATACGTGCGCCCCCGCAGACTCTCGCCGACGACATCGAGGAAGACCGCCGCTGGCTGGATCGCAGGAGGCGCAACCGCCTCGTGGCCTGCCGCGATGAATACGGAGAGCAATGTCCGGGCCTGGGCCTCAAGGGCTTCAAAATCGCGCGGCGTCTTTGCGCCCATGGTTCCAACTCAGCGTTAGTTGATCGGCCGCCGGCGATAGGCTTTCGCCCCATCCTGGCCGGCGGCTCTCTAGAGCTCGACCTTTTGAAGCACACCAAGCGGGCGGGCAAGACCGATTGCGCCGCAATTATGCGAAGAAACCCGGGGAACGGGCACGGTTTGGGGCTGCTATCCCCGCCACTGTCATCAAATTGACCATTGCGCTGGCCATGCGATAGTTGACGTTTACCAAACGAAGTGGCTGCGTTACTAGCCTTGGCCAGGCGTTGCGACGTGCAACATTCATGGTGCCGAATATTTAGGGGGCCAAAGATGAACCGCTACCTCACCGCAGCAAGCTTGAGCACTCTGGCAATTGCCGCAATCATCGGCACCACGTTCGCGGGCGTCACCACGCCGCCTGCACCCGTCCCAGCCCAGAACCCGGCGGTTAGCCCCTCTGAGGAGAGCTGGCCGATGCCAGTAGAGGACTTCCTCGCCGGCAACTACCTGGAGCGATCCGACATCGTGCTAACGCGGCGCGACTGGGATCTGACCTCTTGGGTCATTCGCTGGGCCACCGATTCGCCATTCTCGCATGCAGCTCTAGTCTTCACCGGCCCCCAGTTTGAGTCCGGTTACTCCAACACCTTCGTCATCGAAGCGGGCACCAGCGGCGTCGATCTCACCAACTTGCGCGACTACATCGCCGACAAGAGTTCCTTCCTGGCCATTAAGCGCTTCAAGAGAGAATGGTTCGATGAGCCAAAGCAAAGCCGCGTTCGCGGTCTGCTGCTCGACAAGATCAAAGCCGACTATAATTTTTGGGCAATCGGACATATCGCCCGCAATATCTGGTTCGGCGTCGAACGCAGTGTGCGGGGTGACGAAGAGGCAATCGGAACCTTCCGCGAAAGAGATTGGATACCGCCAAACGAATACATCTGTTCAGGGCTCGTCCAGATCGGCTTTGTCGAGGCCGTCTTAGAGTACATCAAGTCGGACCAATTGCCCCCATCCGCTTTGCGGGAGGTTGTGTTTCAACGTGTGGCGGAGACCCGGCTGCCCGAAAAGGACGATTGGCAATACCTCAGCCCTCAAGCCTCAAAGACGACCGCGGATCTATTCCGCAATCAAAACTTCGAAGTGCTGGAGTCGGTTACACCCGAAGACCTCGCCAAAAGCGACAAGCTTAAGTGGCTGTACATGATCAAGAACGGACTCGTTTATAAGGCCGAAAGTTACGACGACGTGCGCAAGGTGATCGAGTGACGTCGCGCGTAGTCCAACCTCTATTGCGGCACGCATAAGCGATTAAGCCTTGCGGCGTGTTGGCCGTTCATTTGGGTACGCTTTGGGAACTCAGCGCTGCTCGCTACTTTGTGCGCAGCTCTTGCATGCGCTGTACGACTTGCCCCGCCTTCTTGTCGCAACCCGCCACACAGATGACGTCGTTGCTCTCAGCCGCTGTCCCACCGGAGAATGCCGCTGGAATTAAGCCAGTTGAGCGCTTGCGCGCAGGTCTGGGCAGGACCTGAACGGGCTTGGCTGCCCCCTCGCAGCCGGCAACGCACACCACAACCATTTGGCCGCGATTCCTCACCAGGATTGGCTTCACGCGGAAATTTGAAGCCGGCATGCCGCTTACGCCAATTCCAGCAATATCCCTTTCCTCCCCGGATAGCTCATCGAATGCCTCCTCCGCCGTCGCAGGCGTCAGAGATGGTATCATCTCGTAGACACCCAGCGCGAAGAAGACAGCCAGGAGTGCGAAAACGAAAAAACGTGCCGAAAAGATAGGCTGGGGCATCTCACGCCTCCAATTTTGGATTGCGCCCAGCGCAATCCAAAGACGGCGCGCAAAGCCAATAGCACACAGAAAGCGACTACCGGACCGCGGACCGACGACTGCGGGCACACATCATTTTAACGACCACGGATGAGTTTCGCAGAACTGGGTAAACGAATCCCTTCCTTGGGGTCACCGTGCGACGGCGGCCCGCCTCAAGGACCGCGCGTATAACGCCAATAGTCGCCCTTGTCGGTCATAATCCGCTTGAGTTTGTCCAGGCGCTGGTCGGGAGGCCGCAAGCCTCTTTCGATCAGGGCGCCGATGTCGTCGAGGAGCTCGTTATTTTCCGCATAGCCTGAGTGATTAAGCGCAAATGTGTCGGTGCTCGCCGCCGTCACGTCGATGGTGTCTATGCCCGGCACGATCAGCGGGCCCGACGCCGGCACATCACCTGCGCGAGGGTTCTGCCAAAAGTTACGCGAAACGATAAGGGCGCGATCGTTGGAGGCGGCATACAGCGTCACACCCTTCGCCAATCCCTCGATACGGGCGGCGAGGTTTGTAAAAGTATCGGCATCAACGTCGGGCGCAGCCAAAATGATTTGGCTGATCACGAGCTCGTCGGGCGCAGTCGATTTCAAATCCTTCAGCACCTCAAGCAGCGGCTGATTGCCCATGCTATGCGCAATAACGCTGATCGTCTTTGCGCCGGACTGCTTCACGATGAGGTCGAGGAAGTCGCGCAGATAAGGCTGGGCCTGTCCGGCGCTTTCGCGGTCATAGGTGTAGCTTGCCACCGCACCACCAGACGGCCAGCTATAGACAAACGCAGCGCCGTCGAATTCGAGGTCATAAGAAATTTGAGCGGTTCGATAAAGCGCGTGGTCGAATGACGTATTGTATCCGTGCACGAAAAGGATCGCGTGATCCTTGAAGCGCGCCGACTTTGCCAATCGCTCACGCGCCAGGCGCAGGAATTCTTCCTTCGTCAGCGCCTCGATCTCCTTGATGGTGAAGTGCTCCTTGGGGTCTTCCTCCTCTTCGTAGATCGTCACGTCAAAGTAGGGAATGCGAATGGCCCAAGGGCGCTCGATCATGGGCACCTCGTGGTTCTTCGGTACAGTGACGAGTGCGCGTCCAAGGTCCAGCCGGCGTCCGCGCTCAGAGTTGTAAACAAGCCGCTTGGGATCGGCTTCGACCTCACGATCGGTTCCATAGAATACAGGAACAACATCGAAGTCCTTGTTGGCCTCAGCTGGTGCTGCACTCGGAGGAGGTTCTGCCGTTAAGGCTTCTGGGGCGGGCGCGCGCATCTCGAACTCGACCGTGGAATCTGGTGCCGGTGCCGCGGGCGCGGCGGCCTCTGGCGTCTCCATTGCTCGACCTGCGGGAGAAGGAGGTGGCGGCTGCGCACCGGCCATCGGCGGAGGCGCCGCCGCCCCAGGACCCCCAAATGTCGGACTCGGCGCAGATGGCGCCATTCCTGCACCATCACCGTTTCGTGCCGCTTCCGTGCCGCCATTGGCCGCGGCGGGAGGCGAGGACGGCGCCTCTATCATATAAGGCCGTGTGACGGTCTCACGTGCTGCTCTTTTTTCCGTGGTAGGCGCCCGCCTTGAACTCCCGTTTGCAGCCTCGTCGGTTCTCTCCGCCTCGGTGGACGTCTCTGGCGCGAGCCGGGAATCAACCTTTTCGAACGTATCGCGTAGACCGGAACCAACCAGCATCGTCCCGGCTACGGGGATGGCAATGACGAGGAGCAGCCCCACGCGAACAACAGATTTCACCAGCATGGAGCTCGCGCGTGTTGCCCGCCAAGCGAGCACATAAATAAGGATCGCGGCACTGACGGCCAGCGCTGCAATGAAAACGCCTGGGATCTCAGGCATCGGCGTACCCCCTTCCAATCAGCTCGCACTTGCTCCTAGAGCACTTTAGAAATGGCCGCGGTCACCGGCAAGATGGGACGTGCTTCCTGTAAATTTTACCCGACCGTTTGCCAAGGGGCTTTGTCACGGGCATGACGCATGTTGGGTTATCCTACTCTATCGCCTTGGATTCCGACGGACGAGCGCAGAAAGGAGCATCGATGCCGAAAACCGCCGCGGGTCCGACGCTGGATGACTACGTTTCAGGCATCCGGGCAGGCGACCGGGCCATGCTCGCACGCGCCATCACACTTGTGGAAAGTACAAAAACGGATCACGGGGCTCTGGCGCAGCAGCTCTTGCAAGCCCTGCTACCCACGACCGGCGGCGCGCTGCGGCTTGGCATCACGGGCGTACCCGGCGTTGGCAAATCGACCGCGATCGATGAGCTGGGAATGAATCTCGTCGAAGCGGGCCACAAGCTTGCCGTGCTGGCGGTCGATCCCACCTCGAAACGCACGGGCGGCTCGATCCTCGGTGACAAGACGCGCATGAGCCGCCTCGCCCAATCGCGCGATGCGTTCATTCGACCTTCGCCTACATCGGGGACGCTGGGCGGGGTAACCCGCAAGACGCGCGAGACAATGGCGCTAGCCGAGGCGGCCGGGTTCGATGTCATAATCGTGGAGACTGTGGGTGTGGGACAGTCGGAGGTGGCGGTCGCCGACATGGTCGATTTCTTTCTCGTATTGTTATTGGCCGGCGGCGGCGATGATCTGCAGGGCATTAAAAAGGGCATCATCGAGATCGCCGACATGATCGCCATCAACAAGGCTGACGGCGACAACGTCGCGCGCGCCGAACGCGCTGCCGCCGAGTATCGCGCAGCGTTGCACATCCTCACGCCGCAGTCGGCAAAGTGGGCACCGCCGGTACTCACGATCTCGGGCTTGACAAACCAGGGTCTCGATACGTTGTGGGCAAAAATTTTGGAGCATCGCGAAAAGATGACGGCATCGGGCGAGTTCCAAGAGCGCCGCCAGCGGCAAGCGGTCGAATGGATGCACGAAATGCTCAATGACCGCGTCATGTCTGCATTGCACTCCAACTCTAAAATTGCCGAGCGGATGCCGGCACTTGACGCCGAAGTGCGCACAGGACGCCTGTTACCCACGCTCGCTGTGGACGAGATTCTTGCGTTGATCGATATGGGCGGGCTTTGAGCTGCCTACTGATTGGCCTATCGTTCACGATGCCCGCGCGCCCGACCATCGTGCTGACAGGCTTTGGCCCCTTTCCCGGAACGGCCCAAAATGCAACCGCTGTTCTCGTGCCGCGATTGGCCGCCGCGGCACGGTCGCGCTTTGCTGAGTTCGACATCCTCAGCGAAGTTCTTCCTACCGAATGGCGCGCAGCGCCTGAGACGTTGACGAGGCTGCTTAACAGTCACCAAGCAGTGATTGCGTTGCACTTCGGCGTTTGTGATAGCGCCGGCGGCTTCCAGATAGAGCTGATTGGGCGCAATGTGCGCGATACCAGACAAGATGCCGCCGGCGAAACGCCCCCAACTAAGTGCGTTGCTGAAGACGGCCCCGCGCTTTTGGCTTCGACGCTACCCGCCGAATACGTCCTTACCCGCCTTGCCAAGCTTAAGCTCCCCTGCCGCGCCTCAATCAATGCCGGGACCTATCTGTGCAATGCGCTGCTCTACCATTCGCTCAACGTTGCGCGAATGAGCTCACAACCATTCGTGGCAGGCTTCGTTCATGTGCCGGCCAGCCTAATTGGTCACGGTGAAAGCCAACAGGACTGTCACCCTGATTGTCCGCTTGACTGGGAAGGCGCTGCTAAAGGTGGTTTGGAAATTATCGCCGCAAGTCTTGAAATTGCCCACACCACGCGCGAACCGGCAAAAAGCGGCTAACCGGAACACCGGACGAGTTGGACTTAAGATTTCAGTGCCGCCAACGCGCCTTCCAATTGCGTAGATGAGCGTATCGTGCCCACCTCGGCGCCACGCCAGGTCCTGATCGAGCTTCGGTTCATGAGTCCGCGCGCCGCGGGGTAGATTTTCTCCACGAGCGCCATCGTTGTTCCGGCCGCAGCCCGTCTTGTTCCATCGTCAATCTTGAGCGCGAAGCCGAGCCCCAATTTCGGAAACCCGCCGCAGTAGACGCCTTCCGCACCGGTCTTCATAAATACCTGACCGGGAAGCTCGCGCATAACGACAGTGTCGGCACATCCCTTTCCCGCAACCAGTTCGGGATGCTCCCAGCAGGCTGCCAATATGCGCTCCACGGCTGCCCGGCGTTCAGGTGGAAGCCCTTCACCCGTCACAAAGCGGGCAAACATACAAGCCAGCGCAGAAAGCGGCATCGCCCAATTGGGGACCGAGCAGCCATCAAAGCCCAGCACCTCCGGCCCGAGCGCCACGCCTGACATATCCACAAGCACATCCAGAACGCGCTGTTGCACGGGATGGTCAACCTCCCAATAGGCCTCCGTCGGCTCGCCCAGATGGAGCGCGGTCGCCAACATGCCGGCATGCTTGCCCGAACAGTTGTTGTGGAGCTGAGTTGGTTCGCGATGACTTTTGATAAGCGCTTTGGCGGCACCTCCACCAAGCGGTATGTGCGCACCGCAGCCAAGCGCATCCACTTTGAGCCCAATGCGCTCCAGCATGGCGGCCGCCAACCGCGTATGACGTTCCGTACCCGTGTGCGAGGCACAGGCGAGCGCGATCTCCTGTGGCCCATAGCCGAAACGGTCGGCGGCGCCGCTCTCAACCAACGGCAACGCCTGTAGCGCCTTGATGGCGGAGCGCGGGTAAATGGGTTGTGCGACGTCACCCAGTTGCAGCGCCATGGCGCCCGACGCTGAGGCAACGGCAATCGCACCCCGGTGCCAGCTTTCAACAAGCGGCCCGCGCGTCACTTCAATAAGAATTGGATTGGCCATGACCTCACGCCATCGACGGCAGTATATATTTGCATTGCAGCATCGGGCCTGATCAGCAAGCGATCAAGGGTGGTGTGGCGTTTCAGCCTCGCTGCCGCCAATTCTCGAGCAAGCAAACGTCCGAGACATGAGAAAGCCCCGCCGGAATAAGCGAGCGGGGCTCAAACGACTATGGGGTTTCATCGCAGATCAAGCGCCGTGATGATTGCTTAGGCACCGCACTTTTTCAGGAGTTGTTCGCGCTTCTGAGCGATCTTGCGTGACGCGTCCGGGCCAACACTCGCACAGGTACTCTGGTGCGCTGCCTTGTTGGTCGACCAGTCCTTTCCCGTCAAACCGCAATTCTTTTTCAGATTGCGCTGCTGCTGTGCAAGTGACGTTTTCACATACCAATCGCAATTGGCTTGGGCTGCCGCGGGCTGCAACGCGAGTGCGCCAGCACAAGCAAGCACCGGAAAAACTGCACGCCGCCAAACAGTCGTCATTGTCTTCACCTCGCGGTTTTGTTCGGGAGTACCTGAGAGCACCTTGGCCCCACAATCCTCCGTATTCTGTTGGGCTTGGGATGACTTTCCCAATACGACCAGCTTGGTCACAACCCTATGCGTTTCGGAATGAACCCAGTCTGAACACTGCTCACGGCGGGCATTCAGCCGGCCAGGTCCGTAAGCTGCCCCTCACCCTCCTCTGCTCCCATACACTGCAAACGCCTCGCAGGCGAGCATTGTGAGCAGAGAATGGGCCATTATGGGGCCGAATCAAGCACCCCCACGCTCCTCGGCCGCGCGCTTCAGATTGGCCATGTGGCGCTTGACGATGCGCCGCATCATCGGGCCGCCAATCCAAATCATCAGACGCGAAAGCCAACTCAAAAGCTGGACGTCGCACGCGTAATCGAGGCGTGTACCCGTACCTTGTTCGCTTAACCGGTAGGTGACATCGGTCGTGAACTTGCGTTCATCGCCCAAGCGCACGCCCAGAAGGCGGCCCGGCTCGTAAGCGGTCACCTCAACCAAAGTAAGTATTAACGCGGCCGCCTTCGCGGATTTTCTGCGCAAAGCGGGTGCCAACGGGATCACCTTCGGGCTTGCCGTCAGGATATGACGTCTCGATCACATCCGGCATCCACAGCTTCAGATTTTCATCCTCATCCAGCAGCGGCCAAACCTTATCGAGCGGGGCATTGATGTCGACCGTTGCCATAACGCGCATGGTTACGTCCCGTTAAGCATGTCAGCCCCCTCTATACCAATTCTTTTGCCCTGTGCCCCAGGTAACAGCGCCCGCGAACCCCCTCTGCGAAGCTCCCAATAGAGAGCCGGCAATCGCCGGCCGCACTAGTCAAGGGAGAACGCCATGCACGGGCGGATTACCAAGTTCAGCGAGAAAGTCGGCTTCGGCGTCATCGAAGCCGAGAACGGCTCCAAGTACCGCTTCGACAAGTCGGCGGTGATGAACCTCAACGGCCGCCTCGTCGGCCACAACGTCGACTTCGAGGTGGCCGCGCGCCGCCCGACCGACATCATTCTTATGACCGGCTCGCCCTGGACCGTCTTCGGCGGCAACGGCGCCTAACCACGAACAATAGGGACTTAGGGACATGACTATGAGTTGGGATCTGAGCGACGTACCGGCGGTTGAGTCAACCGACCTTGCTGCCCTCATGCGCACCCTCATTGAGAATGGCCGCGGGCTTGTGCTGCTGCGCGGGCTGGAGGAAGAGGATCTCAGCGCCGTGCAGGCCGAGGTTCAGCGCCGCTTTCATGGTCAACCGCAAAAGGCCCTTGCCGTATTCGTGCGCTTCCGCCAGTTGGTCGAAGTCTTCGGCGCCCGCCGCATAAAGTCCCTGATGCTGGATCGCGGCCACGCGCTGATGGCTCCCGCCATCGCCATTGCCGCCTCGTTGCGGCTCAACGCCAACCGCGGGTTTAACCCACAGCGCTTCGTGTTGTCGTTGCACGACGCACTCAACGCCAACGTCGTCGCGATGGAGCCGCGCGCTGAGGCCGCCGCACAGGTGGTTGCCCAGCCGCTTGCCGCTTAATCTTAAAGGTTTTGACCTTCCAGTTACCGTAGATTGCGAAAAGGGGGCTGATTGGCGAGGCCAAGGCCGTGCGAGTGCACTATGATGCTCGCACCGCCAGCCAAGAAGCCCGCCCCATGCACTCCCCCTCGCCTCAAGCCAGCCTCCCTGCCGTCGGAATTTTCTCCGGTCTCGATGCCGCAACGCGCGAAGCCCTTGCTGGCGAACTTGAGACGCACTCCATGACACGCGGCGACGTACTCGTACGCCAGGGTGATACGGCCGACGCGCTCTACATCGTCCTCTCAGGGCGCTTTGCCGTCACGCAGCAAGGACGCCGCGACCCTATCACCGAGATCGGCCCGGACCAGCCCATCGGCGAGATTGCCTTTCTCCTCGGCGGCCCGCGCACCGCGACTGTCACGGCCATGCGCGATAGTCTGGTCTTGCGGCTTGGACGCAAAGAATTCGATGAGCTGTCGGCAAAATACCCAACCATTTGGCGAACTCTCACCAGCGCACTGGCTGAGCGCCTAACTGCGACCACCGCCTCAGAGCCGGCCGCACCTGATCCACGCCCGCGCACGATCACGGTCATTGGTGCCGGACGCGCACCAGTACCGGAGCGCTTCGTCGCCCTGCTGAACTCGGTTTTCGCCTCCCAAGCCAATACGCTTATGCTTGACGCCGCCAAGGCCAATCAACTCTTACCCCAGGGAGTTGAACTCGATAGCGCTGAGGCGACGCAAGCCCTCAATGCACTCGAAAGCGAATATGACTACGTCATCTTTATCGCCGGCGAGGAACTGACACCCTGGTCGCAAAAAGCGATCCGCCATGCCGATTTGTTGCTTTCAGCCGGCACCCATGCCTCCGATCCAACACCTAACGCGCTGGAGAAATTCGCTTCGGAGTTTTTGGATAGCGATGCACGCCGCCTCGTCCTGCTGCACCCGCGCCGTAAGGACATTGCCGGCACCGCACGCTGGCTGCGCGGACGCGACGTGGCAATGCACCACCATGTGGCACTCGATACGCCCCACGACGTCGAGCGCTTGTTCCGCTTCATCAACGGGACCGCACTCGGTTTCATTGCTTGCGGCGGCGGCGCGTTATGCGCAGCTCACGTCGGCCTCTACAAAGCGCTGATCGAGTCAGGGCTTGAGTTCGACATCATGGGCGGCACTTCGGCCGGCGCCGCCATGGTTGGCGCCTTCGCCATGGGCAAGCATCCTGACGACATCGATCGCGGCACGCACGACATCTTCATCACGAACCGCGCAATGCAGCGCTACACGTGGCCGCGCTATAGCCTGCTGGATCATCGCCACTACGATCAGCATTTGGGGCACTATTTCTCCGGCATCAATATCGAGGACTTGTGGATCCCCTATTTCGCGGTTTCCACCAACCTGTCGAGCAACGAGCTGCACCACCACCGCCGCGGAGACCTATTTTCCGCCATCAGAGCTTCGGGCTCCATCCCGGTATTGCTCCCACCGGTCTACACGGCAGAGGGCGAAATGCTCGTCGATGGCTGTCTGCTCGACAACGTACCAGTGCGCACCATGCAAGAGCTGAAAAGCGGACCGAACGTGGTCGTGAGTTTCCACCTGCCCGAGCTAGAGCGCTTCGATGTCGACTATGACAGTCTGCCTTCGCGCGCGGAGCTGGTGCGGATGAGTCTGACACCCATGGGGCGCAAAAAGCTGCCGCCTGCGCCCAGCTTGACGACGGTGCTCATGCGCAGCTTGATGGCCAACCGCCATGACTTCAATCGCCAGATAAAACCGGGTGACCTGCTGATGGTGCCCCCGATCCCGGCCAAGATGGGCATTCTCGATTGGCACCGGCACACAGAGCTCGTGGACGATACCTATCGCTGGGGCTTGGCAGAGATCGCACGGCTCAAAGCCGAAGGGCACCCGATCGTCACCGGCGCAAAACCACCACCTGTGTAATCGTGCTTGGCGCCTAGTGCTGAATGCTGTTGGAAAAGCCGTTGATGAGTACGACGCCGGCCGCGATCAGGCCGATGCCGATAATCGCTGGGGCATCTAAGGATTGCTTGTAAAGGATCCATGAAACAAAACAAATGAGGACAATTCCGCATCCCGCCCACACAGCATATGCGATTCCCACGGGGATCGTGCGCAGCGTCAGTGTCAAGAAGTAGAACGCCGACGCGTAGCCGGCGACAACGATGAGCGAGGGAACGAGTTGCGTGAATTCCTCAGACGCCTTTAGCGCCGCGGTTCCGATGACTTCGCTCACGATGGCAATTGCCAGATACAGATAAGAAATTGTCCGCTACCCCTCTGGCACCATCGCACTTAAGGCGGGCGTACCATTTGTCTTGGTTGCCGCCCGCCCTGCCCATTGCGCGTTCTTGCGCTGTTTAAGCCTTGCAGAGCTTAAGATCGGCTGGCGCACGAGTCCAGAACATCGTCTCGCTGAACCATTTCGTACCGGCGTAGCCCAGAATCTTTAGTTTCCCGTTACGCAGAACAGTAATCTCAACGTCGTATTTCGCGTCCGCGTCGGGATCGTAGATCCAGCCGTAATCCCATCTGTTGCGCGTAACGGGCCTAACGTTACCAAGCACCTGAAGCCCGCAAGCTTCGGCATTGACGGCATCCTCCAACCAGACGACCTTGCCGCAAAGGTTCTTGCCGCATTGTTTGATTTCAACGGCGCCGCGGCCGGTATGATCGATCCAGATGCCCGTTGCGCTCGGGGCGGCCAGCGCGGGCGCGGCAGCAACTACCGCGCAGGCTATGATGGCGGCCTGCAAGGACCGGGGGATGAAACTGATCATGTGGTTCTCCTCTTCAGGTGTTCTTTGGCTATAGTCGCGTCGTGCACGCATCGCTCGCGCAACCGCCAAGCTTATCGGAGCCGGCAGCAGGGGCTGTTCCCTGCGGAACAGTTGAGTAGACGCGGGCCAGGCAGCGGCGTTGCCGCCAGGCGGCAACTAGCGGATGAGGAGAAAGAAATGATGGGGTGCCGGAAGCGCGCTAGGAATCAGTCTCGCTCATCAATATCCCCAAAGGGCTCGCGGTCGGACCATCAACAAACCAAGACTGTGCGCGTGAAATGATGGACGGACAGCTCATCGCCATACGCCATCTCACCAGCATCACGGGGATCGCCCGCGAGGATTGGGATCGTCTCTTTCCGGATCACGCGGAGGGTTGGGATTATTTTCGCGCATGCGAGCAGGCCGTGCCTGAAGGATTTGAAGCTTCGGCCATGACCGCCTATTCGGGGGCTTCATTGGTCGCCGCCGTGCCTTTGTTTCGCACCGACTACCGTCTCGACCTATCCTTGGAAGGGGCGCTGAAGCCCGCCCTTGAGTGGGTACATCGCAACGCTTCCAAGCTCGTCGCCGTACCCGTGCTCGGGATGGGCTCTCCACTCACCGAGGAATGCCCTATCGGATTTCCGCCGGGCCTAAAAGTACACGAACGCGTTGCAGCGTTCGAAGCACTCTTGCGCGGTATGAGTGACCACGCCGCAGAGAACAAAATCCCCCTACTTGCCCTTAAGGACATAACCGATTGCGACGCGATGTGGGCAGCTGAACCGCTCGAAAGGCTAGGCTTCACCGGCGTCGCCACGCTGCCGCTCGCCACTCTGCATCTGCCGTTCAAGAGCGAAGATGAATACCTTGCGAGCCTGTCGCCATCGATGCGCAGCGACCTTCGAAAAAAGATGCGGCGCGCAAGCAATGTGAAGTTTGAATTTCGCGACTCGATTGCCGACATCGAGGACGAAATCGCTGCCCTGTTTGAGGAGACGCGCGCCAACAGTAAGGTTGACTACGGCTCGTTCGATGAAGTCCCCGCCACCTATTTCCGCGAGGTCATGCGCAACTGCCCGGGCAAGGCAGACGTAATGCTGGCCAGTGTCGATGGCCAACTTGTCAGCTTCAACATTTCGCTTGCTGAACCCGGCCGGCTGCTCGCCAAGTACATCGGTATGCGCTACCCCGCCGCGCGCGAGCACAATCTCTACTTCCTCAATTGGATGGCCATGGTGCGCCACTGCATCGAGCGCGGCATTCCTTGGATGCAGGTAGGACATACGTCTTATCGCCAGAAGACGCGGCTTGGGTGCAAGCTGAAGCGCAGTTGGATCTACTTCAAGCACCGCAACCTGCTGATCAACCCGCTGTTCAAAGCGTTCGGTCCGAAGATGGCCTTCGATAAGATGGACCCAGACCTGCAAGCACTTGGCGATGACGCTCCCTACCTTGAGCCCGGTACCGCCCCTTAAGCACGTCAGTCGAGATCTGGTTTTGAGCGGCGCAGTTTCTTGACTCGCGAGCGTTTGGTCTTGTCTTCTCGGCGCCTTTCTTTCGATGCACGCGTCGGCTTGGACGGTACGCGGCGCTTGGGCACGATAGCCGCCTTGCGAATAAGTTTGAGCAGCCGTTCGCGCGCATCTTCGCGGTTGCGTTCTTGTGTCCGGAATCGCTCTGCACGAATGACAAGCACACCCTTGTCTGTGAGACGCCGCCCGGCGAGCTTTTCCAGCCGTGCCGCCACGCTCGGCGGCAGCGCTGTCGACCTGCGCACGTCGAAACGCAATTCGACAGCGGTGGACACCTTGTTGACGTTCTGCCCGCCCGGACCGGAGGCACGCACGAATCGTTCCTCCAGCTCGCGCTCATCGATCACTATGTTGCCGGTAGCGCGCAACATGTGCATTCTCCTAGCGCCTCGCCGCAGGCCAACGGCGTCCAAACCTCGACAGCCCCTTGAAGTCGCGAATAATTTCTCGCGCTGCGTTGTGGCCCGGCACGCCAGTCACGCCTCCGCCTGGGTGCGCACCAGAACCACACAGGTAAAGCCTGTCCACAGGCATACGATAGTCAGCAAATCCAAGCTGGGGCCGGGCGGAGAAAAGCTGATTGAGCGACAGCGCACCATGAAAGATATCGCCATCGATCATGCCAAAGCGCCGTTCAAGTTCGAGCGGCGAGAGCACCTGCCGGGCGACGACGGCGGCTTTGAAGTTGGACGCATGCCGGTTACCGGTCTCGATAACCAGATCGGCGAAGGTCTCTGCCTCAGCCGAGTCCTCCCAGGTGCGTTTGCCGGGAAGATGGGGCGCGACATGTTGCACAAACAGGCTCGCCACATGCCGGCCCTTAGGCGCGAGCGTGTTATCGAGCGTTGACGGGACAAGCATCTCAATAACGGGCTCGCGCGACCAGCCATCAAGTCGCGCATCATGATAGGCGCGCTCCAGGTACTCTAACGTGGGACCAATAATGATCCCCGCACCGTGGTGGTCCTGCTGCTCTTTTCCAGGCCGGCAAATGAAGTCAGGTAGCTCTGAGAGCGCAACGTTCATGCGGAAGGATCCCGACCCGGACGTGAGATGCATGAAACGATCGCGCAGATCGGGTGCGAGCGCCCCTTTAGGCACGAGGTCGCGGAACAAGAGCTTGGGCGGAACGTTGGCGGCGACAGCGCGCGCGGCGATCTCCTCGCCTGTGTCAAGCACGACGCCACACGCCGTGCCATCTTTGGTCAACAGCCGCGCGACTGTCGCCCCCGTGCGAATGCGCGCGCCACGTGCCACTGCTGACTTCGCCATTGCATGCGTAATCGCTCCCATGCCGCCAATGGCATGACCCCACGCACCACGCTTACCGTTCACCTCGCCGAAACAGTGATGCAGCAGGACGTACGCTGTTCCCGGCGTGGAGGGCGCCGCGTAGTTGCCAACGACGCCATCGAAAGCAAAGGCGCCCTTGACCACATCACTTTCAAACCAAGTATCGAGGAAATCAGCGGCACTCTTGGTGAACAGATCCAAGAGTACGCGCTTTTCATCGAGTTCGAGACCTAGGATGCGACGCCCGGTGCTGGCGCCCTTTAGTATTTCCAACACGCCACCGCCAACATTGGGCGGCGTGTGCAGCACAAGATCCCGCAAGACGTCGCCTGCGCGCGCAAGCGTCGCTTCATAGGCTGGAAGTCGTTCCGCATCGTGTTGGGAGAATCTCGCGATCGCCGCTTGGCGGGAGCAAGTGTCTCCATGCAACAAGAGGAAACGGTTTTCATCGACCGGCCAGAAGTTGGCCACGGGACGCTCCACAATGTGTAACCCATGGCCAGCAAGATCAAGATCAGAGATGACCTTTGGATTGAGCAGACTCACCGTGTAGGCCGCAACCGAGTTACGATAACCGGGGTGAAACTCTTCTGTCAGCGCGGCTCCGCCCGCGACCGCATTCTTCTCAAGGACAAGCACGTCGAGCCCCCCAGCCGCGAGGTAAGCAGCACAGGTCAGGCCATTATGGCCTCCGCCGATGATGGCGATGTCGATGATCTTCGATTCCGTCATGCGAGGCTTGTCGCCGATTTATGCCTAATTTGGCAATGCAGGCGTCATCTGCTCACTGTACGCAGACTCAAAAGAGAGCAGCCTTGCAGCTTTTATAACGGCTAACCCACACCGCCCCAGGTGCAGCGCAATTTGCGGCACGTTTTTCTTCGGCCCACGCCGCGGCACGAAGTCGGAACGAAGCGGCAGACGCGGCAACTGTAGCTCGACACGCAACCGCGAAATGAGCCGCCCCGTCCAAAATTGCAGGTGCGGATGGTCTGGCAATCGCGCTGAGGGTTAATGAGGCCGCCAGGGCCCTCCTGCGCCAGTGCGAGCGTGGCAAACGTCGCCGTGGCAAGCAGCGACACAAGCATTAACGAGAGCAGTGCCAAGTACCGCATGGCTCATCTCCCGGTACGTCTCAGACCCTGAAATCAATGTCCGCGAGACAAGCGAGGATGGCAAGTATCGGCTCACAACATGGTGCACGAGCTGCGCGCGTATGCACCGTCGTCCTTAACGCTCACCACGATGAAGCTATGGGCTTATTCTGCCGCTTTCCGGGCCGGCTGCACGTAGGCCATATAATCGTTTAGGAGATTTTCGGTGATTTGACCCGGCGTGTAGCGGTGCTCGTCGATCTCCGATACGGGCGTCACCTCTGCTGCCGTGCCGGTCAGGAACACCTCAGAAAAGTCCCCCAATTCTTCCGGCATGATCGTGCGCTCGACGATCTTATAACCACGCTTCTTGGCCAGCTCGATAACGGTACGGCGCGTAATCCCATCGAGGAAGCAGTCAGGATCAGGCGTATGGATCACGCCATCCTTAATGAGGAAGATATTGGCGCCCGTGCACTCCGCAACGTGTCCACGCCAGTCGAGCATGAGCGCATCGTCATAACTTGCTGCTTCCGCGCGGTGTTTTTCGATGGTGCAGATCATATAAAGGCCCGCGGTTTTGCTCTTGCTTGGTGCTGTTCGGGGATCAGGCCGACGATACTTGGCCATGGTCAAGCGAATGCCCTTAAGGCGTTGCTCGAGCGGAAAATAGGATCCCCACTCCCATGCCGCGACCGACAAGTGAATTTTCGTGGCCTGCGCGGAAACGCCAATTTGCTCGCTGCCGCGCCACGCGATGGGGCGAATATAGCAATCAGACAAATTGTTGGCTTTGACTACATCGCAGCAGACCTGATCGATTTGCTCAACGGTATAGGGAATCTCGTAGTCCAGCGCGCGCGCGCTCTCGATCAATCGCTGAGAGTGTTCCGTAAGCTTAAAAATTTCGCCGCCATAAGCCCGCAAGCCCTCAAAGACGGCACTGCCATAATGGAGTGCATGGCTGAGGACATGAATTTTGGCCTCGCGCCACGGCACAAGGACTCCATCAAGCCAGATGAAGCCGTCTCGGTCGTGAAATGGAGCGGGCTCAGCCATAACCTATTCTCCATGGAGTATCGCACGTAGGATACGCCCCTTGAAGCGCTCAAATTTAAGGCAGCGCGCACAATAAGAGAAACCGCAAAACAGCTGGGCCGCGCAAATTGAACGAGGCCTGCTGCTCGCGTGAACCTACTAAAGCGTTAGCGCAAATTAACTTGCCACGAGTATCAATCGGGGCCAAATATGTCAACATGACTGACATTTCGTCCGACGGCGTATCCGGTCGCCGCAATTCGCGTTCTAATGGGTCTGGTGCTAGCACCAATGGTGCGCATCAAGGCACTTTCGAACCCTGTCATCAAGAGGAGCTCGTCGCTTACGCCGAACTCCTGTTTTTTGCCTATCGCGACTTCACCTCCGACCCAGACGCGGTGCTGGAACAGTACGGGTTCGGCCGTGCGCACCACCGCGTTCTTCACTTCGTTCACCGCCATCCAGGCTTACGCGTCGCCAATCTGCTCGACATCCTGAAGATTACCAAACAGAGCCTCGCTCGCGTGCTAAAGCAGCTGATAGACAAGGGATTTATCCTGCAAAAGGCCGGCAACGCAGACCGCCGCGAAAGGCGGCTATTCGTCACCGCGAAGGGCGGCCGGCTCATTGAGAAGTTGACCTCCCTGCAGGTAAAGCGCATCGAGGAAGCGCTCACCAAGGCAGGGCCCGGTGCGCGGCATTTCACACGCCGCTTCCTTTTTGCCATGATTACCCAGTCCGATCAGGACCGTGTCGAAGCGCTGATTAGGCTGCCACGGGGCACTAGCAGTGATGATTAGACTGAGGGCGGAAAATGAATGCCGCAAGGATCACATCCTCCGAACCATTACCCGATAACGCTCCCCACGTTCTGATTGTCGATGACGATCAGAAAATTCGGGACCTGCTCGCGCGCTATTTGGTTGAGCACGGGTTTCGCGTAACGACTGCAGCAGACGCAGAGAGCGCGCGGTCGGGAATGCGCGGGCTTGAATTCGACGTCATTCTGCTTGACGTGATGATGCCTGGCGAAAACGGCCTTGATCTTGCCCGCGATCTGAAATCCACACGCTCCATACCCATCTGCATGCTCACCGCACGCGCCGAGCCCGAGCACCGTATCGAGGGCCTTGAAGCTGGCGTCGACGACTACTTGCCCAAGCCGTTCGAACCGCGCGAGCTGCTGCTGCGCCTGCGCAATATCATGAAGCGGGGTCAAGGCCCGTCAGGCCCGCATGAGGAAATCCGCATGGGCGAGTATGTATTCCACGTAACGCGTGGTGAGCTGAAATGCGAGGACGAGACAGTCAGGCTTACAGAGCGTGAGCGCGATCTTCTGAGACTGTTCGCCCAGCGCCTTGGCACGCCAATCCAGCGGCACGAGCTCTCGGGCGATGATTCGACTGGCAATGATCGCGCCATCGACGTGCAGATCAACCGGCTGCGGCGCAAGATTGAGACAGATCCCTCTAATCCGGTGTATCTCCAGACAGTACGCGGCAAGGGATACATTCTCTACTCAGACTGAATAAGCCGACAAGGTCCGGCTCTCTTCGGGATCCGCTCAGATGCTCGCAAGAGGCGACGAAGCTACAGAAGCATCGCCCAAGCGATGGCTGCACGTGCCCCAATGGTTGCGCGCCGCCTTCGCGCGCCTGCCATCGCGTTCGGATTTGAAGGCGGCCAGCGAACCCATCCGCTCGCGATTGCCCACTATCAATCTTCCACCCTGGGCCAATACACCGCTCACGTGGTTCCGCGAAACACATGCCGCGAACATGTCCCGGCTCGGTAATTTGTTCGCCGAGTTGCTGCCAAAAGGTCTCTATGCACGCGCGCTGATAATCATTATCGCGCCAATCGTCGTCTTGGAGGGCGTCGTCGCCTTCGTCTTTATGGAGCGACACTGGCAGGCGGTCACGCGACGCCTTTCAGAAACGACCGCACGCGACATCGCGGCTCTCATCGATATTTATGAGGAACAACCTAAGAGTTCCGAGCACAGCCGACTTATCGAGATGGCCCGTGATCGCCTGAAACTGTCCATGCAGGTGCTACCGGGCGACGATCTCCCAGCACCACGGCCGAAACCCTTTTTTGCGCTGCTGGACCGCGCATTGTCCGATGAGATTCGCCGACAAGTGAAACGCCCGTTCTGGATTGATACCGTTGGCCAGTCCCGGCACGTTGAAATACGGGTCAAACACGACGATGCCATATTGCGCTTCGTTGCCAGGCGCTCTCAGACGTATGCGTCCAACTCCCATATTTTCCTTTTGTGGATGATCGGTTCCTCCGTCATCCTTCTCACCGTCGCGATTCTGTTCTTGCGCAATCAGATCCGTCCGATTTTGCGTCTCGCCGAAGCCGCAGACGCATTCGGCAAGGGGCGCAGGGTTCCTGAAGGTTTCCGGCCGCGTGGAGCGCGCGAGGTGCGCCAAGCCGCGCAGGCTTTCTTGGAAATGAGCGATCGCATCACGACCCACGTGGATCAACGTACGACAATGCTCGCTGGTGTGAGCCACGACCTGCGCACGATCCTGACCCGCTTTAAGCTTGAACTTGCGCTCTTGGGCAATACGCCCGCTGCGCACTCGTTGCAGGGCGACGTCCACGAAATGCAGGATATGCTTGAGGACTACCTCAACTTCGCCAAGGGCGACGGCGGCGAAGAAGCCAAGCCAACGAACCTTCGTGAATTGCTCGACGAGATTGAGGATGAGGCGCAGGTCTACCGCACGACGATTTCGGTCAAGTTCAGGAGACGCAGCAAGAATTTGGTGCTGCCGCTAAAACGCCAAGCCTTTAAGCGCGCAATTACAAATCTGGTCTCCAACGCTGCCCGGTTTGGCGACAAGATAGTGATCCGCGCTGCAACCGAAGGACGATGGGTACGCATCGAAGTTGATGACAACGGGCCCGGCATCCCGGCTTCAGAGCGTGCAAACGTTTTTAAGGCCTTTTACCGGCTCGACAACGCGCGAAATCAGGACGAAGGCAGTAGTACGGGGCTCGGACTTGCGATTGCGCGTGACATTGCCAAAAGCCACGGCGGGGACATAACGCTGGGCGAAAGCTCGATCGGCGGATTGCGGGCTGTCATCTCCATCCCACTCTAAGTCTGCCCGACAAACTGATGCACGCGTGACTAAACGGACGCCTCCGGTGGCGGATCGGGTGCGTGCGGCGTTTCTTTTTGCGACCCCGCCTTCCTTGAGCGGCTAGCTGCAGAAGAAACAAGACCACGCAGCGTGCTTAGCGCACCATCGATGGATCTTAACGTGCGCTCACCGCGCCGTAGCCTCCGATCGAGCACCGCCATGGTTTTTGCTAGGCCGGGGTCGTCATCCTCAAGCCACGTACCAAAGACCGAAACGTAAAGCGCGGCAAGCCCGCCCGCGCGCAATTGCCCATCCAGACCGTCCGGGCTGACGCCGGCTGCACGCAGCATCCAGGCTTGCGATAACAAAACCGCGCGAAGCAACGCGGGATCAGCCGGCCAGGCGGCCGCGATGGATTTCAAGGCAGTCTTGTAGGGCGCAAGGATATCAAACCGACTCATCACAACTTCGAAGATGGCATCACGCGAGGATTGGTCTTGCGTAGGCTTAGGCGCGCGTGCAACCACCTCATCGTCAACGGCGCGCGTGAAGGCTGCCAGAATCTCGCCCTTGGAATTGAATGCAGTGCGCAGGTCGACAAGGCTTACGCCGGCCGAATCGCCGATATCGACGAGCGCGATGCCGCCCCACGGTCGTTCCCCGGCAAGCCGCAAAGCCGCTGCAACGATGCGCCCGTTAGTGGTCATCAGATCGAGCATGGGCCAACTCCTAAGTTTCTAGACCTTAGAGTTAGGAGGGCGCGGCCGGGATTGGAAGCGGCACCCACTCCAGTGCCTAGCTTCCGGTTTCTTCGCTGCTGGCCGTATTTCGGGCCAATAACAGCCGAGCCACATAAAGCGCCAGAACCGCGCCAATTATCTCCGCCAGCAAAAATGGCCCGGCGTCCACCGGCCGAATTCCCGAGAATGTATTGGTAAACGCTCGGGCGATCGTCACGGCCGGATTAGCAAATGAGGTTGAGGCGGTGAACCAATAAGCCGACGCGATGTAGAGGCCGACGCAAGGCCCAACTGCTCCGGGCCGCGCGCGCAACGTCAACAATATCGTGAGGACGAGCCCGAACGTCGCCACGACTTCTGCAAGCCACTGCGGCGCACCGTTACGCTCCGTTCCCGAAAACTGGAACAGCATTTCAGCGAACATAGCGTGCGCAACCATGACCCCCACCACGCCGCCCACGAGCTGACTTGCGACATAGGCAAAAAATTCCGTTGTCCCCAGCGTGCCGTTGAGCCGCATCACGAGTGAGACAGCCGGATTGAGGTGCGCGCCGGAGATGGGTGCAAACATGATGATGAGCACCACCAATATTGCACCCGTTGCCACTCCGTTCGCGAGCAACGCCAAACCGACGTTCCCGTCCGACAGACGCTCCGCCATGATGCCCGAACCAACTACGGTTCCTACGAGGAAGCCGGTCCCTGTAAATTCAGCCGCGAGTTTCTGGCGCAGGTCAAAGTCGGGTTCACTCATCAAGCATCCTGTTTAGCGGGAGTGGTTGCGGGACGGCCGATGTCATCGAGACGCTTTTGCAGCGAAAGCTTGTCGAGCTCGTCAAACGGCAAGTTCACAAAGATACTGATGCGCTGATAGAGCATACGATGCGTATCGGCGAACGCATGTCGCTGCTCTGCTTCCCTACCCTCAACGCGGGACGGGTCAGGCAGACCCCAGTGCGCCGTCATGGGTTGGCCCGGCCATATGGGGCACGTCTCGTTGGCCGCGTCATCGCAAACGGTGAAGACGAAGTTGAGAGGCGGTGCACCGTCGACTGCAAACTCATCCCACGACTTGGATCTGAGATTACTCGTATCGTAGTTCAGCCGCTTTAGGAGATCGACAGCGAAAGGATGAATCTCCCCGCTCGGCTGGCTGCCCGCACTGAATCCCTTGAACTTGCCACGTCCCAGGAAGTTGATGATGGACTCCGCGATAACGGAGCGTGCGGAGTTATGAGTACACAGGAACAATATGTTCATTTGCTCGCTCATTGGTCGCTCACTTTCTGACGACGTAAAGCCGCCGCAACGCCGGCGCCGCACAACTCCGGCCTACCCTGACAGCACTCCTCGGTTAGAAAGGACAGAAGCTGGCGCATCCCCTCGATGTCGATGCTGTAGCGAATATAGCGGCCGACCCGCCACGAGCACACGAGCCCCGCGCGTTCCATCTCCTTCATGTGAAACGAGAGACTTGGTGCTGCGATGCCAACGCACTTGGCAATCTCGCCGGCCGCTAACCCGGAGGGGCCCTCCACAACCAGCAGACGGAAGATCGCCAGCCGGTGTTCATGGGCAAGGGCCGCAAAGGCTTTGATTGCATCAGCTTCTTCCATAGTTTCATGAATACATGAACTATTGAAATATGCAATTGCGGTCGGTTCGCCCCATGGTCTTGCGGCTTTTCGCTAGGACTCGTCCGGGCTCTCACAGCCCCTCAAGGGTAGTGCACGATCGCGTGAGCCCGGCCAATCAACGCTTGCAAGTTTTGTAACAGTATATCATACCTATTGGCGGCGCTGGCTTGCGGGCTCGCGCCAGCAGGTAGGCAAGCAATCCTTTGTTTTACTCCGCGTAGCCAATTTCGATGCGGTAGCTGCAATCGCTCAACGGCCTAGAACCTGCCTCCTTGGTTCGAAGTCTTGTGGCCATATCGCATCAAAACCTCAGCCCGCCGGAGCGCCACACGCTCGCTGAGGTTTGCAACAGCGCGGCCGCGACTGGCGCAGAGCTTCAAGCTCACTTCGCCAATTCGCGGCCGCGTCTGGTTGCTTCGGCCACGGCCGCCTTTAAAAGCGGGCGCAGACCTTCAGGTCCATCGAGTACTGAAAGTGCCGCCGCCGTGGTTCCTCCCGGCGAGGTAACATGCTCCTTCAATTTAGCCGCATGGTGCGCTGTCTGATCGAGAAGCGCAGCGGAACCGCTAACAGTGGCGCGTGCCAACTCCTCAGCAAGATCAGCGTCGAGGCCGGCCGCCTCACCTGCCTCAGCTAGGCACTCCACCAGCAAGAACACATAGGCCGGGCCTGACCCGGAGACTGCCGTCACAGGATCGAGGAGCGACTCATCCTCAACCCATAAGACTTTGCCTAAGGAGGACAGAAGCTCGTCGGCAAGCTTCCTTTGTTCCGGCGACACATGCGCATTAGGAACTGCGACGGTGATACCGCGACCGATCGCTGCTGGCGTATTTGGCATGGCGCGAACGACTGGGGATTGTTTTGGCAAATGCGTCTCGACGCTCTGCAAACTGCGACCGGCCGCGATCGTTAGCACGAGGCTGCCGGGACCGGCATGTTTTGCAAGCGGCGCCAACGCCTCATCCATCACCTGTGGTTTGACCGCCAAGAGAATGATGGACGGCGGTTCTGGCAGCACGTCGATCGCCGGCACACACCGGATGCCATGCTTGGCGAACAATGCCGTCATTTCAGCGCTTGGTGCCGGGTCCTGCACGATGATGCGATTAGGCTTGAGGCCGCGAGCGAGAAGACCTGACAGGATAGCGCCGCCCATCATCCCCGCCCCGGCCAACAGCAGCGGGCCCTGCAGAGTGAAGCTCATGAGCGGAACCTGACGTTGGAGACCTAAGCCTGGCCCTCTGTGTCGAACATAGTGGACACGAGAGCCTCTCGGCTTTCCTTACCTGCCCAGACGACAAACTGAAAGGCCTGGTAGTAGCGTTCGCACGCTTCCAGTGCTGCCCTTAGCATCGCCTCACATTGAGCCGGTGTGGCCACTGAGCCATTCAGAAGAAGCGCGTGGCGGAACATAATGAGGCCTTCCTGGGTCCACAGATCGAAATGCCCGAGCCAGAGCTGCTCGTTAATCTGCGCAACGAGGCGGTACATTTCATTGAGGCGATTGCTGGGAACCTTGAAATCAAAGGCGCACGCAAGGTGCATGGCTTGGAGGTCGTCACGCCAATTGAGTGACACGTGGTAATCGGTCCAAGTGCCGGCCACCACTAGCGTTAGCTCATCGTTGCTCGCGCGATCGCACGTCCAATCATGAGAAGCAGCAAGCTGCTCGACAAGGTCGATGGGGTTACTTACTCGCTCGTAATCAGAATCACCCGATGCCATATCAAGTTTCCTCGGTATCACGCGGACGTTCCGCTCGGAGCAACGCGACAGACTTGCCGTCACGCAAGCCGGACAACGGACGCGACGAAATCAGAGCGCGATGCGAGTCGCAAGTTCGCGGCGGCATTGTCCACGGCCAAAGTGGCCAGTGCGCGGCACTAGGGTCAATTCATTGCAAAACATTCCCCATGATATTGTGAACGGCCAATATACACGGGGATAAAGTAGCGCCAGAACGAGCATAAATGGCATCACGTAATAATCACGCAGTAGCCCTGCTCTCTGCGAGTTGCGCTTCAAGCGCCGCGATGCGCGCTTCCAATCTTGCATTTTCGGCCCGCGCCTTCTCGGCCATCGCCTTGACTGCTTCGAACTCCTCGCGCTGAACCACATCCATATCGCGCAGAAAGCGCTCGCCTTGCGCCCTCATTAACGTATCAACCTCGCGCCTAAGTCCATCAGCCGCACCGGCGGCGTCAGTCATCAGCTTTGCAAGCTCATCGAGGAAACGATTGTTCGTCTGGGTCATAATACAACACTCGGCTTGGCGCCGGGCGGCAGGCGTACGCCTCGTAGGCCCGCTAGCGCCGCAATGGGCTCAATTGGCACAGACTATGAGGCGCGGCGATTTGCCATGCAAGGTGCTTTGCCTACCCTTGACAGAAACAAGGCAGTGTCGAAATCGTGCCCCGCCAGTTCGCAACCCGTTGTTGAGGCCTCCAAGATCGGCCGGAAAGCACCGCGATGACACCCTTGATGACCATTTGGGCCATCCCCCTCCCCAACATCGATCCGGTCGCAATTCAGATCGGTCCAATCGCCATCAAATGGTACGGACTTGCCTATCTCGCCGGCCTGCTGCTCGGCTGGCTCTACATTCGCCGATTATTGACGCAACCAAAGCTGTGGGCTGACGAACGCCCGCCGTTCTTGCCGCAGAAGGTCGACGATCTCCTCATCTATATCGTGGCTGGTGTTCTAATCGGTGGCCGGTTGGGCTTCGTGCTCTTTTATGAGCCGAGCTACTATTTTGAGAACCCGCTAGACATCTTCGCGGTGTGGAAGGGCGGCATGGCGTTCCACGGCGGCTTTTTCGGCAGCGGTGTTGCCATTTGGATCTTCTCGCGCCGTAACGGCATCAATCCCTGGAGCACTTCCGATCTTTGCACTGCCGCCGTTCCCATCGGAATCTTTTTTGGCCGCGTCGCCAATTTCATCAACGGTGAGCTGTTCGGCCGCCCGACTGACGTACCCTGGGGCATGGTGTTCCCTGAAGCACGTATCAACTATCCCAACGTTGAACCGACCCCACGCCATCCAAGCCAGCTTTATGAGGCAGCGCTCGAGGGGCTGTTGCTGTTCATCGTGCTGCGGCTTCTCACGCACTATTTCGGCGCGCTGAAGCGGCCCGGCCTCGTAACGGGCACGTTCCTCATTGGCTACGCGCTGGCGAGATCGATCTCTGAGCTCTTCCGCGAGCCGCACTTTGCGCACTCGTTGAATATCGAGCCGCTGACGGTTGGCATCGCCTACTCCATTCCAATGTTCTTGCTGGGGCTCATTGTTATCTACTTCGCACGCACGCAGTCGCTGAAATGACGCCGGAGGATACCCAGCGCCGCCCGACCTTGCTCGCTGGCCAAATCGCACGGCGCATTCGTAGCGAAGGCCCCCTAACCGTCGCTGAGTATATGCGCGTATGTCTGCACGATCCTGCGCATGGGTACTACCGTACGCGGAAGGCGATTGGCAGCAGCGGCGACTTCATAACGGCACCGGAGGTAAGCCAAGTCTTCGGCGAGCTGATCGGATTATGGTGCGCCGTCGTCTGGCAGCAGATGGGTGCGCCGTCGAAACTCAATCTCATCGAGCTCGGCCCCGGCCGAGGCACATTGATGCGCGATGCACTTCGCGCTGCCCGTACGGTCCAAGGCTTTCGCGATGCCATCACGGTAAATCTCGTTGAAAGCAATGCGGCGTTGGCCCAACAACAGCGTACAACACTCAGCGGCGAGACTGTGCCCCTCCACTGGCACGACAACATGGAGGCGTGCCGTGATGGCGTGCCCACCGTTCTAATCGCCAACGAGTTCCTCGACACGATCCCCATAGACCAATGGGTCTATCGCTATGGCCGCTGGCACAAGCGCTGCGTCGGCCTCGACGACACGCAACAGCTTGCCTTTGTTGATGCTCATGCTGACGCAACGTTTCCGCCAACAGCGAGCCTCAACGCCACACCGCGCGAAGGCGACATATTCGAAGCACGCGAGCCAGCGCTTGCGGGATTTTCCCAACGGCTTGCTGAGTGGGGCCCACTCCTTGCCGCCCTGCTTATAGACTATGGGCACTCTTCGCCTGGATTTGGCGATACGCTGCAAGGCGTCCGGGACCACCGCTACGAGGATCCGCTGTCTGCCCCAGGTGAAGCCGACCTCACCGCCCAAATCGATTTTGCTTCGCTCACTATGGCAATCACGGCCGGCGGCTTGGCCGTCGACGGCCCCGTTACCCAAGCAGAGTTCCTCGGCCAGCTTGGCATCGCAGAGCGCGCATCGCGTCTCATGGACGCCAACCCGGAACAAGCCGCCTTGATCGAGAGTGCCATCGCGCGGCTCATGGCCCCCAACGGCATGGGTACGCGCTTCAAGGCGATTGGGGCGCGAAGCCCTGGATTGCCGACCTTGCCAGCCCTTACGCCGGTAGACATTGGCCCAACACACGCCTAAGTGCTGATTACATGCTGGAGCCCATTCAAGCTCAATGTCTCGCAAACCTGCCGGGAGTACGCCACGGCTTCTTTACGCGCAAAGGAGGCGTCTCGGATTCGCTTTATGCGAGTCTCAATTGCGGACCGGGCTCATCAGACGAGCCAGCTCATGTCGGAGAAAACCGCGCGCGCGTGGCGATGCATTTGGGGGCCTCAGCGCCCGAGGTCGTCACGCTCTACCAAGTTCATAGCGCGACTGCCCTCACAGTAGACGAGCAGATTCCCGCATGCGGCCGGCCCAAGGCGGACGCCCTGGTCACCCGCACCGCAGGCCTAGCGATCGGGGCCCTGACAGCCGACTGCGCGCCTGTCCTATTCGCAGACCCGCACGCTCGCGTTGTAGCGGCAGCACATGCCGGGTGGCGCGGTGCCACTGCCGGAATACTGGAATCTGCCATTGCTGAAATGGAACGGTTAGGGGGTCGCCGGCAGCGAATTCTTGCGGCGATCGGTCCTTCCATCAACCAAGCTTCCTACGAGGTTGGCGCGGAATTCAAGGCCGCGCTTCTTGCGGAAAGCGCCGATAATGCCCGGTTTTTCAGTCAGAATGAGCCTAAGGGGCGCCCTCACTTCGATCTACCCGGCTATGTCGAGAGCCGTCTTTTGGCTGCCGGAGTGGGCTTAATTGAGCGCCAGAGTCCGTGCACGTATGCCAACGAATCACTTTTTTACAGTTTTAGGCGTTCACAACACCTCGGAGAGGCCGATTACGGCCGTCAAATCTCCGCCATTGTCGTGACCTAATTGCACAATCCACAATCTTGTCCGGTTTAAGTTGCGTCGAAGTGGAATCTGCCTCGCAGTTGATCGGATTGGATATAGACGCGGCGGATTTCACTGGTTAGAGGAATCTAAGAAGGTACCGGTGATCAAGGAGACGAGGCCGCAGGGTAAGTACGCCGGCCGCCGGAGGACAGCGGGTATTCAACGGGGGAACGTCGCCGTGACGACCTTTGAAACTGCTGCGGCTTGGCGCAAGAGAAAGCCAATTGCACTTGTTCTAAGTGCAGGACTGATGGTTTTCGGGCTCGCCGGCTGCGAAACGGGTGCATCGCTCTTTGGTTCATCGGGCGAGACGCCAACAGCTTCCGTGGCCAACTCGCCAGCGGCAAGCAACCAGCCTGCACAAATTACCATCGCGCCAGTGATCGGACCGCCACAAAGCGTGTCGACTGCGCTGCAAACGCAGCTCACCACCGCGCTCGAGTCGCGCAACATCCGCGTCGCCAAGACCCCACAGACCAAGGCTCTGTATACGCTCAGAGGCTACGTCGTCTCCGCCAAGGAGAAGAAGGGCACAAAGACGCGGCTTTCCTACATCTGGGACGTAACAGATGCGACGGGCAAAGGTGTCCACCGGTTTACCGGCGAGGAAGTTGCAACGTCCAGCAAGAGCGCCGACCCTTGGGCCGCAGTGACGCCGAAGCTAATGGAAACGATCACGACGAAAACGGTCGGGTCGGTAGCTGCGTGGCTACCTACGCAGGCAGCGGCACCAGCCGTTGCAAGCAACCAAGGCGCAGCACCTCTGGTAAAAACCGCCGCGGCAAAACCGAGCGCGGCGCCGTCATCATCGGCTCCGGCAACCGGCCCCGTCACAGGAAGCATCAACGCGGCCGGACCGCTTAGCACGCTCGTTCCCAACGTGACAGGCGCACCCGGCGATGGCAGTAAGTCATTAAGATCCGCGCTGCAGCGGGAACTGCAACGCAGCGGTGTGAAGCTTGCCTCGACGGCGTCCGCGCAGACCTACACGGTCCAGGGTCGCGTTAAGTTGGGACCGGGCAAGAACGGCAAGCAGCCCATCACGATCGATTGGGACGTTAAGGATCCAAGCGGCAAAAAGCTCGGCACAGTGTCGCAGAAGAACGAGGTGCCGCAGGGATCGCTCGACGGCTCCTGGGGCAAGACAGCTGATGCCGCGGCAGCAGCAGCTGCTCAAGGCATCCTAAAGCTCTTGCCCAAGGCCAAAACAGCTAGCGCCAATTGAGCGCGTACGTCGTTTAAGTACGCGTTTTCATCAATCGAAATGAAACCCGGGCCCCCGCCGTTTACAGACGGGGGCCCGCTTGCTAGAAGCCCGGTGCGAACCGTCGTGGAGGCGAGAATGCCGTTTGATGCCCGTGACGGTGACGGCCGTGGTCGGCTGGCTATGAAACTCGTAGCCGGCAACAGTAACCGCCCCCTGGCCGACGCCATCTGCGCTTACCTGAAACTGCCGCCAACTAAAGGGCAGGTAAAGCGCTTTGCGGATATGGAGATCTTCGTCGAGATCCAGGAGAACGTCCGCGGTCAGGACGTCTTCGCGCTCCAGTCGACGTCATTTCCCGCAAACGACAACCTGATGGAGCTGCTGATCCTGATCGACGCGCTAAAGCGCGCATCAGCAGGCCGGATCACAGCCGTAATCCCCTACTACGGCTACGCGCGTCAAGATCGCAAACCCGGTCCGCGCACGCCGATTTCGGCGAAACTCGTCGCAAACTTGATCGAACGTGCCGGTGCTGACCGCGTTCTCACACTCGATTTGCATGCCGGCCAGATCCAGGGCTTCTTCGACATCCCGACCGATAACCTGTTTGCCGCCCCCGTCATGGTCCGCGACATTCAGGAGCACCACAAAGGCAACAACCTGATGGTTGTGTCGCCGGACGTCGGCGGCGTCGTGCGCGCACGCGCGCTTGCCAAACGCATCGAGGCACCCATTGCCATCTGCGATAAACGCCGCGAGCGTCCTGGCGAATCGGAAGTGATGCATGTCATCGGCAACGTCAAAGGCAAGCGGTGCATCCTCATCGACGACATTGTTGATTCTGGTGGTACGTTGGTGAATGCCGCCGACGCACTCTTGCAACATGGCGCGGTGGAAGTGATGGCCTACATCACTCACGGTGTGCTCTCTGGCGGCGCCGTCAATCGCGTCCAGAACTCGAAGTTAAAATCGCTGGTTATCACCGACTCTATTCAGCCCGCAGCTGCCGTCCTGGCCGCCAAAAACATCCGCGTTCTCTCAATCGCACCCCTCATCGGCGAAGCCATTCTGCGCACCGCGCGCGAGGAAAGCGTCTCAAGCTTGTTCTACTGAGCGCGTTGGTCTAATTCGCAGATCTTGAGCAAGACCTGCAGCGCCCGCGCAGTTCCAAAGTCATCTGGCGGACGTCAAACTTGGCTTTCTTGGCCCACGCCGCCAGAGAGTTCACAGCGTCTGCTTCATTGAACTCGGTGACCGAAGAACATTCATCGCAAATGGCAAATATAGCCGCGCCCCGGTGAGCGGGGTGACGGCACGCGATAAACGCATTGAGGGATTCCAGCCTATGCGCCTGCCCATCGGCAATCAGCCGGTCGAGTGAACGATAGACGGTCTGAGGGGCCAAAACAGCCTTGTCACGCAGGCACTCGATCAGCTCGTAAGCACTCACCGGCTGGCCCACACCGCGCAGCGCCTCAATGATCATACTGTCCTGTTCGCGCGCCGGGCGGCGCCTTCCAGTTTTTCCAACCATCACTAAGCGCTCGTCCACTTATTGGGGCCACTCCGACAGAGCCTGAATCTTACAATATTCCACCGCAATCAACGTGTTCAGCTCCGTTAGGCGCAAATTCGAGCCGATTGCCAAGCCCCCGATCGGCAGCTATAACCCCGCGATCTCAAGCAAAAGGCATGAGACGCCGCCCGGCACCCTTGGAGGCCGTAAGCGGGTATTAAGGGCCGCATTGGCCCCTTTTTTGTTGGAGAATTATAGCCATGGCTCAGACAGAGCTCAAAGCCACGGCGCGCCCGCGTGCAGGCAAGGGGGCCTCACGCCAAGCTCGCCGCGAAGGGAAAGTGCCCGCTGTAATTTATGGCGATGGCCAACCACCCGAAACAATCGCGCTCGACTACAACGAGCTTTGGAAGCAGGTGCTGAAAGGGCATTTCACTTCCACAGTCTTCGAGATCGACGTTGAGGGCAAAAAGAACCGCGTCATTCCACGCGATCTTCAGGTCGATCCTGTGAAGGACAAGCCGATCCACGTCGACTTCCTGCGCATTGGCAAAGAAGGCCTCATCCGCGTGCAAGTACCCGTGCGCTTCATCAAGGAAGGGCAGTCGCCGGGTCTGAAGCGCGGCGGTGTGCTCAACATCGTGCGCCACGAGATTGAGGTCACCTGCCCTTACGACAAGATTCCACCCCACTTCGAGGTCGACCTCGATGGATTGGAGATCGGCCGCTCTATTCACATTTCTTCCATCACCCTACCCGAAGACGTGACGCCGACCATTAAGGGACGCGACTTCACGATCGCGACGATCGCCGGGCGGTTGAAGCAGGAGGAAGAAGTAGTGGCAGCAGCACCGGAAGAAGGCGCAGCACCAGCGGCGGCCGGCGAGGAGGCTGCCACGGCGGCCGGCGATGCCAAGGCTGCCGGCAGTGACGCCAAGGCAGCAGATGCCAAGGGCGGCGACGAGAAGAAGAAGTAGGACGAATCTGGCGCGGCGGTGTTTTGATAACGCGCCGCGCTTTCAGACTTCGTCTTTAGGGCCGCGCCCATGAAGCTATTCGTCGGTCTGGGAAACCCGGGCGCCAAGCATGCCCGCCATCGCCATAACGTCGGCTTCATGGCCGTCGAGCGTATCGCAGAGCGTCTCGATTTAGGCGCGTGGCGCCGCCGCTTCCAGGGCCAAACCGTCGAGGGCAACTTCGGCGGGGAACGTGTTCTGCTGCTAAAACCCACAACCTACATGAACGACAGCGGACGGGCCGTCGGTGAAGCCCATCGCTTCCTCAAGATCCCGGTCGGCGACATCTACGTCTTTCACGACGAGATTGACCTGGCGCCCAGCAAATTGAAAGTGAAAACGGGTGGCGGTAATGCCGGCCACAACGGGCTGCGCTCCATCACGGCCCATATCGGGAACGACTATAAGCGTGTGCGCATTGGCGTCGGCCACCCCGGAGTCAAAGAGGTGGTGCCGCACTACGTACTGCATGACTTTGCCAAAGTAGAATACGAGTGGCTCGACCCGCTGCTTGATGCCATCGCCGAATCCGCTCGCTTTCTTGCGCGGGGTGAGAGCGATCGCTTCTTATCCCATGTCGCCCGCCTCATCCGTGAGCAAGAAGCAGCGAGCGAGAGCGAAGCGCCCTCAGCAGCGCCAAGCACAAAGGCGCGCACGCCAAAATCTGCACCCACGCAGCCTCAGCACGGAGAGGGCGGGGGCTCGCTTGCCGGCGCGCTAAAGAAGTGGCTGACCGGGCGGCCCGGCAAAGAGTGATGACGATGATCGCACTGCCAATGCCACCACGAGCACCTATTGCGTTGTCTGTGCGGGCGAGAACGCATGGACGCTAACCGCGGCGGCCGTTAGTCTTCGCTTAAGGAGACAGAACATGTCGAGACAAACGGCCATCATCGTCGGCGCAACGGGCGCGATCGGGCGCAAGCTTACGCCACTTATCGTTGCCTCAGAGCGCTACGCAAAGCTCATTATTCTGCATCGCAAGGCAACGCCGTTCGCCAATCTCGACAAGGTAGACGAACGCCTGTTCGACTTTCGCAGTCTCTCTACGCTGCCCGTCGAAGAACCCGTCGAGGATGTCTTCTGCTGCGTTGGCACAACACAAAAAAAGGCCGGATCGCTGAAGGAATTTCAACACGTGGATCGCGACATTCCCGTCGGCCTTGCGAAGTGGGCCGCAGCCCACCAAGCGGGAACATTCGTCACGGTCAGTGCCGTTGGAGCAAGCTCCAAGTTGCCAAGTCCCTACATGCGGACCAAAGGCGAGATGGAAGATGGTGTCTCCAGCTCTGGCGTGCGCTCAGCCTATATTATGCGACCGTCACTTTTACGAGGTGAGCGGGATGATTTCCGTCTTGCCGAAGAAGTAGGCAACGCAGCACTCGCGGTACTCGGCCCGATTATGATTGGTCCGTTCAAAAAGTACCGGTCCGTGCGCACTGAGACAGTGGCCAAAGCGATGCTGATCTGCGCGAAGATGAGCGAACCGGGCGTGCATATCGTCTCATCAGATACCATTCAAGAGCTTGCAGCCTAGCCGCGCGCACAGGTTAGGGGCCGGAGCCAATCAAGCCCGGGTAGCGAACGCCCTTCGGGCCAATTTCTCGCATCGCTTCATGGCAGCTCGCCATATGAGAGCGCATGCATATGTTGGGACCGTCCTGGCAGTCCGTCGTGCTCTGCCACGCCTGGACCACACGCGCGGCTGCTCGTTTGAAAGTTGCAAGCTCTTCACCCTTGAAGGTCGCTGCAAGTTCTTCAGCCCCTGGCAAGACCTTAAACCCCTTGCAAAGCCGCCCCGCCCCCAGCGCCTGTCCATACCGTGCGCCTGCCTCTTGGGGCGAAAGGCTAACCGAGCCCGCCGCTTCGCCCTCGACGCCAGCGCTGGCGACGCCAGCGAAGGAAAGGGCTGCTATGAGAACGCACATCTGCATTGCAATTCGCATGATCTTTTTTCTCCAGCGCGGGGCCAAATCCGGTTTAAAAGCGTAGTAGCGAAACTGTGGGGTCAAAATTGGCCATTCGCATGGGTGGATAGACCAGCCGCCTTCACCCCGTGCGGCAACGACGGACTTCACAACACGCCCCGAACAGCCTAGGCATCTGGCACTCCCGGGCAATCGCAGCGATGGCCGATCGTCCCCCTTCCCCAACTTTCCATTCAGGACGGCAATATGGGTTTCAAATGCGGCATCGTGGGCCTGCCGAATGTCGGCAAGTCAACGCTCTTCAACGCACTGACGCAAACTGCGGCCGCGGAAGCCGCCAACTATCCCTTTTGTACCATCGAGCCCAATGTCGGAGAGGTTGGCGTGCCCGACGAGCGGCTAATCAAGTTGGCAGGAATTGCCAAGTCTGGACAGGTCATCCCGACGCGTCTCACGTTCGTTGACATCGCAGGTTTGGTGAAGGGGGCGTCCAAGGGCGAGGGGCTCGGCAATCAGTTCCTTGGTCACATCCGCGAGGTAGATGCCATTGCTTACGTACTGCGCTGCTTTGAGGACGGCGACGTCACGCACGTGGAAGGGCGCATCGATCCTGCGGCCGACGCCGAGACAGTCGAGACGGAATTGATGCTGGCCGATCTGGAAGGCCTAGAAAAGCGCCGCGCCAACGTCGAGAAGAAAGCCACCACTGGCGATAATGAGGCAAAGGCGCAAGTCGCCATCATCGACAAGGCGCTTGCACTCTTACGCGACGGCAAGCCGGCCCGTCTCGCTGAGCTTTCCCCTGAAGAAGAACCAGCTTACGCCACGCTACAACTGTTGACCGCAAAGCCTGTGCTCTATGTATGCAACGTCGATGAGACTTCGGCCGCGAAGGGCAACGCACATTCGCGCGGCGTTGAGGAGAAGGCGAAAACCGAAGGCGCCGGCTGCGTCGTCATCTCAGCAAAGATTGAGGCAGAACTCGCAGGGCTGTCCGACGCTGAGCGAGCTGAGTTCCTCAAGGATCTCGGCCTTGATGAGCCTGGTCTCAACAAGCTCATTCGCGCCGGCTATGCACTACTCGACCTTGTCACCTATTTCACCGTTGGACCTAAGGAAGCGCGCGCCTGGACCGTGACGCGAGGTACCAAGGCGCCGCAGGCGGCCGGCGTTATTCACACCGACTTTGAGAAGGGATTCATTCGTGCCGAAACCATCGCCTACGGCGATTATGTCGGGCTCGGCGGTGAAACGGGCGCCAAGGATGCTGGCAAGATGCGCCTGGAAGGCAAGGAGTACGTCGTCAAGGACGGCGACGTCATGCACTTCCGCTTTGCAAACTGAGAGTATGGGCCATCAAGTGCTTGTGAATCGGGATAGGCCGTACTCTTCAGTCGGTTGCTATTAACTTCACTGAACAGCCCCTTTGCGGAAAAGGTCAATCGTCTTGGGCACACTGGCCATAATTTTTGAAGCGTTGCAGGACGCGTTTCATCTCCACATCGGGGAGTAAGTGCGGCTCGCCCAGCTCCAGTACCTTGCAATACTGCGTGGCGAGAACCTCAATTTCATTGGCAAGCTCCAACGCCTCGTCAAGCGACTTGCCCACTGCTAACTGCCCGTGATTGGCCATCAGGCAGGCGTCGCGCTTGCGCATGGCCTTGCCGACCTCTTTTGCCAACTCCTCAGTCCCAAACGTGGCGTATGCTACGAGTGGGATGTCCCGCCCGCCCGCAATCGCCACCATGTAATGGAAGGCCGGGATTTTCTCATGCGCGCACGCCAGCACGGTCGCATGAAGTGAGTGTACGTGAACGACAGCATTCATATCGGCGCGCGCATGATAGGCCGCCAAGTGGAAACGCCACTCGCTCGACGGCTTGCGCGATTTCTTGGCCGGCACGCGCCCCTTGGAATTGACGAAAACGATGTCGCGCGGACGAATATCCTCATAAGCCATCCCGGTAGGCGTGATGAGCATGCCGTTCTTCCAGCGGGACGACACATTGCCTGAGCGGCCAGGTGAGAGACCTGTCTGGCTAATGGTGAGCGCAGTGTCGATCACAGCGCGGCGTGCCTTGGCCTCTGCCCGTTTGGCCTTCGAGGCCTTAGCCTTTGCACTTTTGACCTTTTTGCCTTTGCCCTTTGCGCCCACAACAACTCCTCACGCCTCGCCTTGTGCCGCGCACCATAGTGTCCCTGGAAAGCGCCAAACCTGCCAGACTTTCATTTGCGGATGATAAACGCGGGGCCCGATGAGCTGAAAGCCGATAACTTACTGTATTATAGGAATAATTCTACTTCCGCGACTAGGCTCATTTCGTCTCACGCCGTTCAGGATAAAGCGACACCAAACCCTCGTGCGAGGCAGGGCACACACCGCGCTCAGTAATGAAGCCCGTGACAAGACGTGCTGGCGTGACGTCAAAAGCAGGATTGCCAGCCGGCGAGCCGGGAGCGGCAATCTCCACCGTCACCACCGAGCCATCGGGCAAGCGGCCCGGCATTTTCAAGATCTCATCAGAGGAGCGTTCTTCGATGGGAATGTCCGCTCCCGCGCCAACCGTCCAATCAATGGTGGAATGCGGCAGTGCTACATAGAACGGCACGTCGTTGTCTTTGGCCGCAAGCGCCTTGAGGTATGTACCAATTTTGTTGGCAACGTCTCCGTTGGCTGCAACGCGATCCGTGCCGACGATGACCATGTCGACATCACCGTGCTGCATAAGATGACCGCCGGCGTTATCGACAACGATCGTATGGGGCACACCGTGGCCACCCAACTCATAGGCCGTGAGTGAGGCGCCCTGATTGCGCGGGCGCGTCTCGTCGACCCAGACGTGCACGGGGATTCCTGCGTTGTGTGCCTGATAAATGGGCGACGTCGCGGTTCCCCAATCGACGCACGCAAGCCAGCCCGCATTGCAGTGCGTCAGCACCTCCACCCGCTCGCCTGGCTTTTTCTTCGCTGCTATGTCCTTGATAATTTGGAGCCCATGCTCGCCAATGCGGCGGCAGGTCTCCACGTCCTCGTCGCAGATCTCGGCGGCGCGCTTATAGGCGGCGGCGACACGTTCGGCGCGCGGCAAGTTCTGGACGGCACGGCGCATTTCTTCCAAGGCCCAGCGCAAGTTGATGGCCGTTGGCCGCTGCTTGGCAAGATGGGCCATCGCGCGATCGATCGCTTCGTCGGAGGCATCCTCGCGTATCGCCATTGCCATCCCGTAGGCCGCCGTGGCGCCGATCAAAGGAGCGCCGCGCACCTGCATGGTGAGGATCGCGCGTGCGCACGTCTCGGCCGATTTCAATTGTGCGACCACCAGCTCGTGCGGCAACCGCGTCTGATCGATGATTTCGACCGACCAGCCGTCGGGGGCGAGCCAGATCGTGCGATACGCTTTGCCGTCGATCTTCATGGTTTAGTCACCGCCGGGCATTCTAGGCGCCATGGGAAGGTGGATCGTGGTCTCAAGGCCGCAAGCGGAGCAGGAGAGTGCGTACCATTCCGCGAAAGGCCTTGCCGATTGATCGACGATGGATAGCCCCGGTCGCTCGCACACCGGGCAAGCCACTGGATCGCCGGGCGCGGTCCGCCACGCCGCAATACGCGTCAGCGCAATTGCAACTCTGTCTGCCGGTAGTCTTTGTTGCGACATCGCATGCAAAGTCTATCACTCGTCGCCCCCCTCATCCTATCCCTCTCCCCGCCGTTCATGCGAAGAATGGCAGCGCGTCATGACGACGTCATGCTCCGCATGAATGACGCGGGGATGACGTTGCACGCGATTGCGGCCTCGCAGCGCTTGGCGCCCGAGGGGATAAGGAGAACGCGGAGCGGGGACGGTACTCAACCGTCCCCCTCCTTTCCCACGCCGCCACTTACCTCTAAACTGCGCGCAGGATTGGCTGTTTGCTGATCTCGGGGCTTAACAACCCCTTCGGTGGCGGCTGGCATCAGCCGCAATGATGCCTCCTCAACCTTTATGGTCGGGGAGGCAATGGCGCATGTCCAGGGCCAACCCTTC
>CAYOPW010000011.1:0-47364 GCA_964405975.1 uncultured Hyphomicrobium sp. | reverse complement strand
GCGATCTTGGTGAAGTCGGCGACGTTGAGAGTGGCGGCGCGGATCTCTGACAAGAGGTGTAAGCGGTTTTTGCGCAGTATGGGGTCATCGGTGTTGACCGTCACATGATCGAAAAAGGCATCGACGGGCGCGCGCAGCTCGGCAAGCGCGCGCATGGCGCCGGCGAAGTTTTCCACTTCTATGGCAGCGGCGGTGTCTTGTTTAACACTTTCTATGGCCGCAGCGAGGGCTAGCTCCTTCTTATCTTCAAGCAGAGCGACTTCGTAAGTGCCAGCGTAGCTTGTGCTATCCCTCTTTTCCTCGATCGAAAGGATGTTTTGCGCGCGCTTGACGCCGGTGAGCAGGTTGGCGCCGTCGTCGGTTTGCAGGAATTCTCCGAGTGCCTCGACGCGTTTGACGATGAGTGCGAGGTCATCCTGACCGCCGAGCGAGAAGACAGCGTCTATGAGATCGTGACGTGCACCTTTTTCACGCAGGTGAACCTTGAGCCGGTCGGCGAAAAACTCGATTACTCCTCGCCTAGCACTCCATATGCGGCGAAGATGATCCTCATTCGACTCTCCCGGCTTCTTAGCTATTTCGACAAAGCGACCTTGATTCCTGTATATGGTCTCAATTGCTTCAATGGCTTTTTCCAATGGCAGCCGCAAATCATTCTCCAGCACTATACGAATGACACCCAGCGCCGCGCGGCGCAACTGATAGGGATCGCCTGAGCCCGTGGGCTTCTCATCGATCGCCCAAAATCCCACAAGCGTGTCGAGCTTATCGGCAAGCGCAACCGCGATCGCAACCGCGTCGCCCTCGTCTTCTTTCGGCACGATGTCCGTTGGGCCTTTCGGCTTGTAGTGCAGCTCGATGGCGCGCGCGATCTCCGGCTTGGCACCCGCTGCTTCTGCGTAATAGCGGCCCATTAGCCCCTGCAGCTCAGGAAACTCGCTGACCATGCCGGAGACGAGATCGGCCTTGCAAAGCTGGGCGGCGCGCCGTGCATCTTCCGGCACCGCGTCCGAGGATCCAGCAATTTGGAAAGCCAGCTCCGCGATGCGTTCGACCCTGTCTTTTTGCGTGCCGAGTTTTTGGTGGAAGATGATGCCGTCAAGCGCGATTGCCATCTCGTCGAGTGGACGCTTTAGATCCTGCTCCCAGAAGAACTTGGCATCAGACAGCCGCGCGGCAATCACCTTCTCGTTGCCGGCCACGATCTGCTTGCCGCCGTCCTTAGCCTTCAGGTTGGCGACGAGCAGAAACTTGTTGGCTAGCTTCTTGGAGCGCGGCTCGCGCAGCGAGAAACACTTCTGGTGCGTCTTCATGGACGTGATCAGGCACTCGGCCGGCACCTCCAGGAACGACTTATCAAATTCACCCATGAGAACGACCGGCCACTCGGTGAGCCCGGCGTTCTCGGCCAGCAAAGCCTCGTCCGCGACAAGCGCGAGCTTAGCGTCTTTAGCGCGCATGCGCGCATCGTCATCAATGATCTCGGCGCGGTCCGCGGCATCGAGGATCACCTTGTGCCGCTTCAGCTGCTTTTCGTAGTCGGCAAAGTCCTTCACAACGAACCGGTCGCTGCCAAGGAAGCGGTGGCCACTCGTGGTCTTGCCAGATTTGATCCCCGCAATCTCAAAGGGCACGACCTTGCCACCGAGCAGACAGACGATTGAATGCAGCGGGCGTATCCAGCGCAGGTCGGTGCCGTTGTCCAGGAGCCGGTTGAAGCGCATGGATTTCGGCCAGGGAAATTGCGCGACCGACTCGATGACAACCTCAGCAACGATCTCGGACGCCTTGCGGCCGGGCTTCTTGATGCGCGCAAGGTAGTAGTCACCCTTCTTTTCGTCCTTCACCACGTTGGCTTCGGAGAGAGCGCTAAGTCCGGCTGCCTTTAGAAAGCCTTGCACGGCTTTGTCGGGTGCTCCGACTCGCGGGCCCTTGCGTTCCTCTGCCACGGCCGGGGACTTCGACGGAACGTCGTCGATGACAAGCGCCAACCGTTGCGGCGTGGCAAAGGCTTCAGCCTCGCCAATCTCAAGACCGCGCGCCTTGAGCCCATCGGCAACAAGGCGGCGCAAGTCGCCGGCTGCGCGCGCTTGCAAGCGTGCAGGGATCTCTTCGGAGAATAGCTCGAGCAGAAGCTCAGGCATCGTTTGTGACCGTTATGCCGGCATGCCGGCGGATTGAGAGGCCAGAGATTGCCCCAAAAAGAATTTTGCGATGTCGGCCGTAGCACCCGTCGCTGCGAGGTAGCCAAGACCGACGATGATCAGTGCCAGTGCGAACCAAAAGACCGGCGCCGCGCGGCGCCATAACACAAGGTAGGCGACAATGACGGCTGGGATGCCGGCAATAAGTGCGCCCATGATCGACGGCGACATTAATCGCCTCCTCCCTCCGTCTTCAGCCAAGCCGCGCAGCAGGCCTTGGCCATCTCGCGCACGCGCAGAATGTAGCTTTGACGCTCCGTCACCGAGATTACGCCGCGCGCGTCCAAAAGGTTAAACACATGCGAGGCCTTGATACATTGGTCGTATGCGGGAAGCGCCATTTCATGGAGAGCGTCACTGTCGCCCTGCTCTAGCAACGCATTGCACTCTTTCTCAGCATCCTTGAAGTGTTGTTGGAGCAGCTCAGTATCAGCGTATTCGAAGTTGAAGCGTGAATACTCCTGTTCGGCCTGCAAGAAGATATCACCGTAAGAGAGCCGGCGGGCGTCCGTGCGGCCGTTGAAGCTCAAGTCGTAGACACGATCGACGCCCTGAACGTACATGGCGAGCCGCTCTAGACCGTACGTGATTTCGGCTGACACAACCTCGCAGTCGAACCCGCCGACCTGTTGGAAATATGTAAACTGCGATACTTCCATGCCGTCGCACCACACTTCCCAGCCCAGCCCCCAAGCACCGAGCGTGGGGCTCTCCCAATCATCCTCAACGAAGCGAATGTCATGCGTCTCGGTCGACAGGCCGATGCGGCGCAGGCTTTCCAGGTAGAGATCCTGGATGTCGGCAGGTGTCGGCTTCATGATCACTTGGAGCTGGTAGTAGTGCTGCAAGCGATTCGGATTTTCGCCATAGCGGCCATCTGTGGGACGGCGCGAGGGCTGTACGTAGGCGGCATTCCAAGGCTTGGGGCCCAGCGCCCGCAACGCCGTTGCCGGGTGAAAGGTGCCCGCCCCCACCTCCATGTCATAGGGCTGGAGGATGACGCATCCCTGGCTGGCCCAGAACGTCTGCAGTGTCAGGATCAGGTCCTGAAAGGACTTTTCAGGACGCAGTACGACCCCGTTCGGGCCGGCATTGCGGCCGGCTGGCTTGACAGCAACATTCGTTGGCATGGGTGTGTCTGAGCTTTGGCGGTTCGGCGGCGCACTATACGCATTCGGGACGCCGTGTCACGTAAGGCCACAACCCACGGGACCGGCAACGTGCGTTATCCAGCTCAAAGGCAAACGGGGATTGCGCGCGCCTAGCCTTGAGGCGGACGGCTCGGCCGGTAAACACCCGCTTCTGGATCCCAAACGAGGGGACCGAGATCCTTGACCGGAACGCTGGCCCCCTTCTCTTTGCGGCTTAGCTCGTCATGCGCAAGGCGTGCGGCTTCGGCCGCACGCGCGATTTCCTTTCCAAGCCAGCGGATGCCGGCAACGACTCCGGCTCCAACGAGCAGTGCGGTAATGGCTTGCGGCATGACCGGCACTCCTTTCTCAAGCGCGCCCTCACAATCCGAACCGGGACCATAGCGCCCTAGCCTCAACAGCCGATATTATATCTTCGACCAAGGAATGGCGTCCGCCAGTTAAATCCTCGTAACCTTGGGAGGCCCTGGGCGGCCGTCTCAGCCGGGAAAGCAAGTCTGTACGGCCAAGCGGGACGACTTTCAGCCGAACATCTTCACCATGCAGCTCGCGCATCTTTGATCGGATGTCAGAGACTCCGTCGATCAGGCCAAGCTCAAGGGCCTTGGGCCCTGACCAGAATGCACCGGAGAACAACTCTTGGTTGGAGCCCTTGAGCCGCCCAGCGCGCCGCTCCTTCACGATGCCGATGAATACGTCATGCACATCGCGTTGCAGCTCTTTGAGGCGCTCCACGTCGTGCGGCTTTTCGGGCCGGAATGCATCGAGCGCGCCCTTTTCCTCTCCGGCCGTGTAGACACGCCGGGAGATGCCGAGTTTCTCGATCGCTTTGTCGAGACCGAAACCGGCAAAGATCACGCCGATGGAACCAATGATCGAAGAGGGATCGGCGTAAATCTCATCGCCCGCCAGCGCCAAGTAGTAGCCGCCCGACGCAGCCGCATCTTCACAGAAGACGTAGACGGTCTTTTCGTTCTCCTGGGCAAGCTGGCGGATACGCCGAAAGATAAGGCTCGATTGGACCGGGGAGCCGCCGGGCGAATTGACGATCACGGCGACGCACGGCGTCTTCGACATTGTAAACGCCTTCTCGATGGCACCGGCGCAAGCGCCGATCGAAAGGCTGGGGCGCAGCGGCGTCGCCATACCAATGGGGCCACTAAAACGCAGCACGGGAACAATGGGTCCACTCTTAAAAGGCCACATGCGCGCTATCCTCGGTTCGGTCTTGAGATGAAAAGGCTGAGCGGAGACATTTAGGTCATGTAGCCTGCGACGGCTAGACCGCAGGCGTCAGGGGAAGCTCGGCTCCGTCCCGGAGTATTGCTTGGGCTTCCTCCGTGAAGGCATTGCCAGCGCCGTGCAGCATGAATCCTGGCAGCAAGACGGGCGCGGCGCGGTTACCCTTTGTGCCTTGAATTATGACGCGGTGGGCGGGAGCGCGCTCGCGCGGATGCAGAGCCAAGATCTTGAGTGCACCGAAGCGGCCATTCATTGTAGCAAGCAAACGTGTCAGCGCTTCTGCCTTATGGATGAGCGTCAGGCCACCGCCCGGTTGCGCCATGCGCGCCATGAATTGCACCCAGCGATCCAGACTGTCGTGAGGCATGGCATGCGCGGCCGCTTTCAATTGATCGGGCGCCGATGTTCCCTTTTCCAGGGCGTGGAAGGGCGGGTTCGCCATCACATGCTCGAAACTTTCGGCCTCGAGTCCCACCGCCTCCAGCTCAGCTTGGCTCATGCTAACGTCACCCTCTACGACACGTGCGCGATCCGTAAAACCGTTGCGATCCACGTTCTCCGCCGCAATTCGTGATAGGACTGTCTCTTTCTCCAAGAGGGTGAGCTGCACGTTGGGATCTCGCCGGGCAAGGCACAACCCAGCCGTGCCGACACCGGCGCCAATATCGAGCACGCGCACGCAACCGGCCGGAACAGCGGCAGCCAACATCACGGCGTCGAGCCCGGCACGGTAGCCAGATTTTGGTTGAAGGATGTGCAGCTTACCACCGAGGAACGCATCGTCCGTTAGCGTTGCTTTTTCGAGACTTGCCGCAGAACGAGCACTCACTCCAGAATCCATTCCTTCAGGTCCGCCTCTTTTAGAATGCGGCACGCTTCGGTCCAGCGGTCTTCAGGGACAGCGATTCGTTGCAAAATTGCGCCGAGTGTCCCTTGCACGGCGCTCATATTGCCATCAAAGATGACTGCCGTGATCCCTGCCTCGTGAAGCAGCGTCTGCACGAAGTTCAAGAGCACTGGATCGTTTGTTCGTATGAGGTCTCGCATGGCCCACTGTCCGAAAGTTCTCGCGCGTACACCCTAATCCGTGCTTACACTTCAAGCTGCCTGTAACGCTATACCACCATCGCGAAGCCAGCGTAGGGAGAACACGTTGGGTCTGGTAATACCATTTGAAGGGCCGCGAAAGCCGCCGGAAAGCCTGAAGCCGCTATTGGACCTCGTCACCGAGGACATGAGCGCGATCAATCGCATCATTCTCGATAAGGCGATCTCCGAAGTTGAGCTTATCCCAGAGCTCGCCCATCACCTCATTGACTCCGGCGGCAAGCGGCTGCGCCCAATGCTGACGATCGCAGCGGCGAAGCTTTGCGATTATCCCGGCAACGGGCACATCCGCGTTGCATCGGCCGTGGAGTTCATGCACACGGCGACTCTGCTGCACGATGACGTGGTCGATGACAGCGAGCTGCGCCGCGGGAAACAGACGGCACGCATGATCTGGGGCAACCAGGCAAGCGTCTTGGTCGGCGACTTCCTGCTTGGTCAGGCGTTTCTCATGTTGGTCGATGTCGGTTCGATGCCCGTACTTAAGATTATGTCGAATGCGGCCGCGGTCATTGCAGAAGGTGAGGTGATGCAGCTGGCCGCCGCCAAGAACATGGCAACGACCGAAGACGACTATCTGACAATCATAAACGCAAAGACGGCCGCCCTGTTCTCAGCCGCAGCAGAAGTGGGCGGGGCAATCGTGGGGCGGCCCGCCGACGAGCAGGCCGCGCTGAAATCATACGGCAAGAATTTGGGGCTCGCCTTCCAGCTCGTCGATGACGCGCTGGACTATTCCGGCGATAGTGCAAATCTTGGCAAGTCGATTGGCGATGATTTCCGTGAAGGCAAGATCACGCTGCCCGTAATTTTGTCATTTCGGCGCGGCAGCGAAATTGAGCGCAGTTTCTGGGCCCGCACGATTGTTGAAGGCGACATTAAGGATGGCGACCTGGAGCAGGCCATCGCCTTAATGAAGAAGCACAAGGCGGTGGACGCAACCCTAGAGCGGGCACGCTCCTATGGCGCAATTGCGCGCGACGCGCTGGCCATATTCCACGACTGCGAAGAGAAAACCGCTATGGCGGAAGTGATCGCGTTTTGCGTGCAGCGCACGCATTAACGGCGGCCAGTTCCGGGATTTCGATTGCCCGGGATTGCGAATGTTAGTCGTTGAATTGGGCGAGGCCCAGAATGTTTCCTTCCGAATCCCGGAACCATGCAGCGCGCGCGCGCTCAACTGTAGCGATCGAGTCGACTGTTTTCATGTGCGGCAAGTCATACTCTTCAAACACAACGCCACGGGCTTTGAGCTCACGCACATCTGCCTCGATCTGGCTCGTCAACAGGCCCATAATCGTTTGTGGCGCTTGACCGGCTTTCGGTGTGGGATAGAGTTGGAAGCGCGTGCCGTCACCAGCTTGGTACATCGCGCCAACGGATCGCTTCCAAACAGATTTGAAGCCGAGCTTCTCCTCGTACCATCGCATGGCGCGATCCATGTCGGCGGCGGGGATCGTGGTGTGAACGCGTAATTCGGTCAACATGGCTCTCACTCCATAAGGCGCTGCATCATCTTGGGTACCGGACTCCCTCTATCCACCTAGCTCGGTCCCAACGATCCACCATTGAGGGTGAGCTTGCCTTAGGGCATCAACTGCGCCAGCGGCAGACGCTCCACTTTCAAAAATGCCAAAGCACGTTGGCCCGGCGCCAGATAGACCCGCATGAGCACACTCATCCGCAGCCGCGAGCGTTGTGCGCACGGGCTCGATATCCGGGACAACCGCTGTCGCCGCTTGCATCAGATCGTTTCCCTGCTCGCGCATGAAGTCGACGAGGGCTGCGGCATCTTGAAAGGGGCCAGTGTCTTGCGTCGCGCGGCGGGTTTCAGGTGCAGGTTGCGCGGCGAGCCGTGAGAACACTTGGGTCGTCTTGTCCGCCGGTACCGGCACCATAGGATTAACGAGGACCGCGGGAAGAGAAGGCAAACCGGGCAGCATTGTTATGCACTCGCCCATACCTGTCACGAAAGCTGGCGTGTTAGCCAAACAAACCGGCACGTCGGCCCCCAATGAAGCGGCAAAGGCGTGCCAGTCGATCGCCTCAGCATGTGCGGGATTCGCGCGCCGTACTGCTCGCAGTACAGCGGCAGCGTCCGCCGAGCCGCCACCTATTCCTGCCGCCACAGGGAGATGCTTTTCGAGCACGACGCTACCCAGCTCAATCCGCGGCTCAGCTTCCGCCAAACGGGCAAGCACGGTCGTGATGACGTTGTCACCGCTTATGGCAGCTGCGAAGGAGCCGCAGACGCGCAAGGAGGTCTTGCCGCCCGGCACAAGTCGAATGACGTCGCCGATGCCGGTGGCAAATACGATGAGGCTTTCGATCTCGTGGTAGCCATCATGACGGCGGCCCCGGACCGTCAGAGTGAGGTTAATCTTTGGCCGCGCAATCTCGGTGATCACGGACATTGATGGGGCCGCTCACACGCTGCACGTGGCGCGCAACACCAGCATGCGCCGTCGTGCAATTATTGGTGATGCAGAGTTACTCGACAACGGGCGAGGTTGGCGTGAGCTTCGATTCCTTGCGCTTCTTCGGCCGCTTATTAGCATCCACCTTGTCAGACTTAGCCGGAATCTGCGCTTGCACTTCGGGGGGGAGACCTTCGGCAAGCTTCTTCCTGGTCGTCGCAGCGTTCTCCGGCTCGGGGCTGAGCGTCAGCGATTGGTCCCACTGGAATCGAGCTTCGCGCTCTCGTCCGACCCGCCACAGCGCGTCACCCAGATGATCGTTGAGAACGGGGTCCTCTGGCCTTAGCTCAACGGCGCGTTCCAGAAAGCGCACCGCCTGCTTGAAGTTTCCAAGCTTAAAATGCGCCCATCCAAGGCTGTCGACGATGTAGCCGTCGTCGGGCTTTAAGGCAACCGCCTTTTCGATCAGCGCCATACCTTGCTTGAGGTTGCGATTCTGATCGACCCAACTGTAACCAAGGTAGTTCAGCGCCAGCGGCTGGTCGGGAAAGAGCTTTAGCGCTTTTTGAAGATCGACTTCGGCCAGGGACCACTTCTTCAGGCGCTCATAAGACGTGCCGCGCGAGTAAAAGAAGCTCCAGTGACGCTTTTCGAGAGGATCGGGAAGAAGTTTGATGGCTCGTGAATAATAGTCGACCGCTTCTTCGAAACGCTTGCGTGACCGCATGATGTTTCCAAGCGCGTCGAGCGGTTCTAAGTCGTTGGGGTTTGCGGCGGCAAGCTTGTCGAGTATCGCCTGCGCCTCATCCACCTTGTCGAGCGAATTGAAATCGAACGCCTTGCGGATGTCGATTGACTCCTGCAGCGGCGTGTCCGGGGGGATACGGTCGTAAGCGACGATCGCATCTTTGTAGCGGCGCGACGCCTCATACGCGTTGGCGAGGGCAGCTAGCGCAAAGGCGTGGTTGGGCTGCAAGTAGAGGGCCATCTGCAAATATAAGATGCCCATGCTCAAACCGCCTTCGCTCGTGAGAGCTTCGCCCAGGCCGTAAAACACCTCCGCCAATCCGTCTTCTGGCGTCTTAATGAGCAGCGAGATATTTTCGCCAGCTTCAATTTTGTCGAGCAGGTCGCGCGCAAGCGGATGTGGCTCACGTTGCGCCTGATCTACTTGTTTTCGAAGAATGGATTTCGCCCGTTTGATTTGACCGTAATGGGCTGCGTGGCGGGCATAGGCCAGCGCCGTTCTGAGTGTGCGGTTATCCTTCTGGTAGATGCGCTCGAAGTAGGCGCCAGCCTCTTTTTGTCGGCCGGCAACATCGGCAATCAACGCCTTATGGTAATTCAAGTAGAACTGCGCCCACTCGGCCTGCTTTGGCATATTGAGCAGCTTAAGGGCCTTCTTGGCATTGCCCCTGGCAACCTCGGTCCAAGCGCGCGCGAGTGTACTTGTCAACTCCCCGATGGGACCTTTGCTCGCAGCTTCAAAATCCTTCTTCGCCTTTGCGTACGCTTTCGAATTGAACTCGTCCAACCCCAGCAGGAGGTGCGCTATTCGATTCGTCTTGCTCGTTTTGGCCGCGACGAGTTTCCGGGCCAGCGGAATTGCCCGCTGCCAGTTTGCCTCAAGCGCCTCGACCTCAAAGCTTTGCTCCAGCAGCACTTCGTTTTTCGGATCGGTCGCAAGCGCACTGCGATAAAAGAGTGCGGCGCTCATTGCATCGTTAGCGCTTTTCGCGAGATTTGCTGCGAGGTAGCTCCCGAGCAAGGATTGCGACGAATCCCCGTTTTTGAAAACTTCACCGAATGCGTAAGGCGCATATAGACCCGTTGCCGCCATGCCGAAAACGGCGACCGACGTGAGCAAGGCGACGCGAAGGCGGGCTCGCATTCGACGTGTTCCTTCTTAGGAGCGGGCTGATTCCCGAATTGCACTTACCGTAGCAAACAAGGCCGTCATTTGGCGAATTTCAAGTCGGTTAGCAGTTTGTGCTTGGATTTCCCCTTGGGCGGGGCGGCCGCGCACCCCTTATTCGGCATCCTGAAGGTTTATTGAGCCCGCGCCAAGCTTGGCGCGGGAGAACGGACGGGAGACCGTGGCCCTACATTCCGGCGTAGTTGGGACCCCCTCCGCCCTCAGGGCAAACCCACGTGATATTTTGGCTCGGATCCTTGATATCGCAGGTTTTACAGTGGACGCAGTTTTGCGCATTGATCTGAAAATGCGCCTTCCCGTTGTCATCGGTGACAATCTCGTAGACCGCAGCCGGGCAATACCGTTCTGCCGGCTCGGCATAGTCTGGCAAATTTACCGTAACCGGGATCAATGGGTCGGCAAGCTTTAGATGAACCGGCTGATTTTCCTCGTGATTCGTTCCCGAGAACGAAACGTTTGTGAGCTTGTCAAACGTCAAGATACCGTCGGGCTTTGGATACGAAATCGGCTTGGAATTCCTTGCCTTTTTCAAGGTCGCCCAGTCGGGCTTGCCATGTTTGAGCGTGAAGCCAAGACCGATACCTGGCAAGATCGTGTTGAGCCACATGTCGATGCCGCCCAGCATGATACCGGCGACTGTGCCAAACCGGGACCAAAGCGGCTTGACGTTGCGCACCCGCTTCAGATCGCGGGCAATATCGCCCGAGCGCACCGATTCCTCGTAGGTATCCAGCTGATCGTGCCCGCGGCCGGCACTGATGGCTTCGAAAGCTGCCTCGGCCGCTGAGATACCTGACAGCATCGCATTGTGGCTGCCCTTGATGCGCGGCACGTTCATAAAACCGGCACCGCAACCCAAGAGCGCACCGCCCGGAAAGGTGAGCTTAGGAATCGACTGCCAGCCGCCCTCGGTGAGCGCCCGGGCCCCGTAAGCGATGCGTTTGCCCCTTTCGAAGGTGGGGGAAATGGCGGGATGAGTCTTGAAGCGCTGAAACTCGTCGTAAGGTGAAAGATACGGGTTCTCGTAATTGAGATGGACCACGAAGCCGACCGAAACCAGGTTGTCGCCGTAGTGGTACACAAACGACCCGCCGCCGGTGTGGTTGTCCAGCGGCCAACCAAAGGAATGTTGCACGAGGCCCGGATTGTGCTTTTCCGGCGCGACCTGCCAAAGCTCCTTGAGGCCAATGCCGAACTTTTGCGGGTTGTCCGGCTGTGCCAGAGCGAATTTCCCGATGAGCTTTTTGGTGAGCGAGCCGCGCGCACCCTCGGCAATGAGCGTGTACTTGCCACGAAGCTCCATGCCGCGAACAAAATTGTCCGTCGGCTTGCCATCGCGGCCGACGCCCATGTCACCGGTGGCGACGCCGACGACAGCTCCGTTGTCATCATATAGGACCTCTGCGGCGGCAAACCCCGGGTAGACCTCCACACCCAACTCGGCAGCCTGCTCACCAAGCCACGCGCACAATGCTCCGAGGCTCACAATGTAGTTGCCGTGATTGTTCATCAGCGGCGGCATAAAAATGTTTGGGAGTCGCATGACACCGGCCTCGCCGAGCACAAGGAACTTGTCCTCGCGCACCGGTGTCTCGACAGGAGCGCCATTCTCCTTCCAGTCCGGTATGAGCCGATTAAGTCCTATGGGATCGATGACAGCGCCGGACAGGATGTGGGCACCCACCTCTGATCCCTTTTCCAATACGACGACGGAGAGATCGCGCTCTGCTTTGGCAGCAAGCTGCTTTAATCGAATGGCCGCGGCCAAACCCGCCGGTCCCGCGCCAACGATGACGACATCAAATTCCATTGCCTCTCTGGGCGGTTGCTCGGTCGCATCGTTTGGCATTTATTCGCTACCTTTGCCTCTCAGCCGTTGATATATCAGTCGATTAGGTTGTTATTGCCTATAACGTCAAGCACTTAGGTCGAGAAGGTTGCATTGTGGGCTGCACTAAGCAGATGGCTTCGGCGCACGCTATACTGCTCGCGCAATGACCGAAGACCAAACAACGCGCAAACTCGCGGCACGAATTCTCGACTGGCACCAAGCCATGGGCGCCGACGCCGCGCTCGACGAGGCGCCTGTCGATTGGCTGGCGCGAGGCGATCGCGAACCCGGCGCCGATTTCAAGCTTGACGCAGCGCAGTTGCAAGATGTGCCACCAGCGTCCCCACCTGTACAAACACGGCGAGAGAACAGAACACACGCCCCTGCCAAACCGCAACGTCAGTTCCCTTCCAGGCCCGCACCCGCGATGGAAGCAAATGCACGCGACGCAGTTAGTCGTGCGCCTACGCTTTCTCAGCTCGAAGGTATGCTGGAGCATTTTGAGGGCTGCGGTCTCAAGGCTACGGCCAAGAACTTGTGCTTCTACCGGGGCGCGGAGAAAGCGCGGTTGTTTATCGTTGGCGAAGCCCCCGGCCGCGATGAGGATTTGGAAGGAAAACCGTTCGTGGGGCGTGCCGGTATGCTATTGGACAAAATGTTGGCAGCAATCGACTTGCGCCAATCCGATGTGCATATCACCAACATCGTCTATTGGCGCCCGCCGGGAAACCGCACGCCGACGCCGCAGGAGGCGCTCGCCTGCCGGCCGTTCCTTGAACGTCAGGTGGCGTTGGTGGAACCTAAAATCATTCTGGCGCTCGGCGGCGCGGCCGCAAAGCAGATGTTCGACGTGACCGAGGGGATCATGCGCATTCGCGGCAAGTGGCGCACGCTCAATGTCGGTGGCTACGAGGCGCGCGCTATTGCCACCCTGCATCCCGCTTATCTCTTGCGCACACCGGCCGCCAAGGGCATGGCGTGGCGCGATCTGCTCACCATCAAAAGCGCCCTCAACGCCAGGCAGTGAAATATGCACAAACTCGACGAGTCCTATCCCTTCAAGCCGTTGCGCTTTGCCGTGCTGGCTGTATCGGATTCACGCGACTTTGCCTCCGACAAGTCGGGGGAAACCCTAAAGAGCATGATTGAGTACGCCGGCCACACGCTTATCGAGCGTGCAATCGTGACAGACGATATGGCAGCGATCCGCACCAAGGTCGAAAGCTGGATCGCGAACCCAGACGTGAATGTGGTTCTCACGACGGGCGGCACAGGCTTTACCGGCCGTGACGTCACTCCCGAAGCGGTAAAGCCGCTATTCGAGAAAGAGATTGAGGGCTTTTCAGTAGTTTTCCACAGGATATCGTTTGAGCAAGTCGGCACGTCGACTATTCAGTCCCGTGCCTGCGGGGGTGTCGCGAAGGGCACCTACGTATTTTGCCTGCCGGGCTCACCTGGCGCCTGCAAGGACGCATGGGAAGGTATCCTCAAATGGCAGCTCGATAGCCGCCACCGGCCATGCAATTTTGTGGAGATCATGCCGCGACTGCAAGAACCGCGCGACGTCTCATCGCCACAAACCGCAAAATGTGATTAGAGGGCGGTCGGTCAGTCGATAGCTTTCGCCCGCTCTAATGCGAGGAGTTCCAGCGTCGCGCTCGTGCCCTCAAAGACAGCGATCGCTGTCTGACCAGCGACGACCAAAAGGAGGCCAATTGCTGCCCCCGGAAGACCGAAGAGGACCCCGAGCGGCAAGCCCCACACGCCGGCAACCGACAGATCTGCTACGGCGCCAGCCGAAGCCGCGGCGGCAATGAGCAAACCACCCATAACGCCGGCCCAACCCAAGCTGCTAAGAAGGAACGCAACGAGCCTGGCACCACGATACCGGCCCCAGAAAGGAGAATTCTCCGGACCCTCGATCTCTTCCGTTGCATTGCGAGAGATGACTTGTGGCATACGCTGATCTTCGACCGGCGGCGGTTCCTCATAAACCGGCTCGTTAGCGAACGCTGCGCGGCCACCTGGAGAGGATGAGTAGGAGTTCTGCGCGGTCTGCGCGGCAGGCGCTGGTGCAGGCTGAGGTGTCTGGCGCCCTAGTGCGCGTGCTTCGCCCCAACGCCACTCGGCGATACGCAAAAGCCCCTCGCGTGCCTCGTGCGCTTCCGACGTCGAGACATGATGCTCAACAATATGCCGGTAGAACTGGAGGGCATATTCCATTTTGCCCTCCGCCTCTGCTCGGCGGGCCGCTTGCAGCACTTGAACAGGCGTGAACTGTATTGATGACGCTTGCGCCATGATCCGATCCCCCTACTCTGCACGACCGATGCAACATTACTACTGTCAATGTCAAATCCTCGTGTCAGCGTTCTTCATTCACTCCACAGACTAATCATACGTGTGTCACGTCACTGGCAGGATTGTCCGCCCCAGCGCACTGCCGACCTTTGCCAAGTCAGCCGCCTCGTCGACATCGGCGAGCGTTTCGATACGGGCGACGGACAAGCCGGAAAGATTTGCAAGCGTATGCTCGAGCGTATCGTGGCTCGACCATTTGACGGAGGCGAACGCGCGCGGAATGCGAGGCCGGCGCTTGAAGCCGACAAGCCAATAACCACCATCAGGCGAAGGCCCGAACACGGCATCATGGGAGCCTAGCGACTTGAGAGCGGCGGCTATGTGCGTTGCCGTGACCGTTGGAACGTCCGTGCCTATGACGACAACAGGCCCTGGCGGTTCGGTGTCCAATATGCGCTGCATACGCTTGCCGAGATCGCCGTTGCCTTGACGCCGGCGCGCATAGTTACACCAAGCACGGCTGGCGACTGCGGCGTCCGGTGCAACGGCAAGCTGCGTATGCCAACGGCGCGGGCGATAAACGCGCGAAAGCAAAGCCGATGACGTGGTGCGATAGAAGGACGTCGCTCGCACTGCGCCGACTTCGCGCGCCAGCCGCGTCTTAACGCGGCCAACAGCCGGTTCCTTCACCATAACGACAAGGCGCGAAGCAAAAGTCGGCGACGCAACGATTGTGTCGCGATTAATCGGCGATGCCCTATGTGGGGCCAACGGAAGAGACGCAAGACGCACCATCGGCGACCAATTACCTTTCACGCCACAATACTGGTACTCATCAGCAAACGAACCGACTGTAGCGGCAAAATTACGACGTCGCGGAGGCCGCGAAAGGGCATGGCTTAAAACTTTTCAGTGCATTAGTAACCGCAAGGTCTTCAGGACTTTTGCTCATTTTCACCATAGAATTGAGAGATCCGGGCAGCAGGTATATTCAACGCATACATAAGCAGGCACATCTGGTTCCGGAACGCCCGTTGCACATAGCCTTCGCTCTGATAGCGCTGTGCGCTGGTGACGGCGCGAGCCCGCAAGAACTTCAAGCGGCGCGCGCCTAGGCGCCGCGTTAGATCGATATCCTCCATGACGGGCAACGACTTATATCCGCCGACCTCATCGTAGAGCCGGCGCGGTATGAGCAGGCCCTGGTCGCCGTAGGGCCAACGCAAGACCGCGCAGCGCAGTCGTACTAGGCGCTCCAGTATTCTCGGCGCAGCGCCATCATCGTCGAGGGCAAACCGGAACGCGGCGGCCGCGAGTTTCGCCTTTCCGGTATCGACACGATCGATGAAGTGCCAGGCTTCCCGCTCCCAACCGGTATCGAGCACCGTGTCTGCGTGAAGAAACAGAAGCCAGGGATGCTTGGAACGGGCAGCACCGGCCAAAAGCTGCCCCCCACGGCCCGGGTTTGCGGTGATCACGTCCGCCCCCGCGCTGTCGGCCAGCTGGCGCGTCAGGTCGGCGGAGCCGCCGTCGACGACAATGACCTCGCGAACAAGCCCTTCAACAGCGGCTGGGATCAGCGCCGTCAGGGTCTCCGGCAGGGTCGCTTGCGCGTTAAGGGCGGGGATAACGACGGAGATCATGGCTCTCTGTGGCACGAGCTGCGGTTAATCAACAAGCGCGGCAAGATTTGGCGAGCATGGCCCAGCAGGTCGACGCTGATTGTTCTTGCTTTGTTCGCGGCTTCCTCATATATTTGGCGGCCTGCGATAGCGCCCTGCAGAACTAGGTGGAGCACAGAAGATTGCTGCCAACGCACCAGTGAGATCTCAACTACGCCGCGGCCGCGGGGCGCGCTCCAATCACTCTGGGCGCTTCGAAGCTGAACGGCGGGAGGATTTTGACGATGGATGGGAGAGCCTCGGCGAGCTCGATGCGTTTAAGACGGACGTGAAGCAAGAAGCCGCGCGAACCATCATTACGCGCAATGATAGCCCCGACATCTCCTTCGATCGCTCAATCAATGCCTATCGCGGCTGTGAACATGGCTGCGTTTATTGTTATGCGCGACCGACGCATTGCTATCTTGGACATTCGGCCGGTCTCGATTTCGAAACCAAGCTTTATGCCAAGACGAACGCGGCCAAACTGCTCGAAAAGGAGCTGGCACACTCGGCGTATGAGCCAAAAGTCATCGCGCTCGGCACCAACACCGATCCCTATCAGCCGATCGAACGAGAACACGGCATCACACGAACCATACTGGAAGTCTTGGAGCGCACCTCGCATCCGGTTGGAATCGTGACGAAGTCGGCGCTCGTTGTCCGCGATATCGACATTCTGAAGCGCATGGCAGCGAGAGGCCTCGCCAAGGTTGCGCTCTCGGTTACAACGCTTGACCGGCATGTAGCGCGCTCTATGGAGCCGCGCGCGGCAACGCCAGAAAAGCGGCTCGAAACTATAAGCAAGCTTTCGGATGCCGGCGTCCCCGTCGGGGTTATGACAGCACCCATCATCCCCGGCCTCAATGACTCGGAAATCGAGAGCATCCTGGAGGCAGCCCACGCCGCAGGCGCACGCGAGGCAGGCTACGTCTTGCTGCGCTTGCCACTTGAACTGAAAGAGATATTTCGCGAGTGGCTTGCCACCGAGTTCCCCGATCGGGCGCAACGCGTTCTCAGCCTCTTGCAGTCCATGCACGGCGGGAAAGACTACGTTGCCGATTTCAGCTTGCGCCAACGCGGGCGCGGGCCTTACGCCGACCAGATTGCAAAACGCTTCCGCCTCGCACTCAAGCGTTTGGGGTTGAACAGTCAGCGGCAAAACATGCGCTGTGACCTGTTCCAGGCACCCGTGCTCGCCGGGCAACAAATGCAGCTTTTCTAGCAGCAATCGTGCAGGCTAACCGACACTAGCCTTTGACAGCGGCTCACACGCCCGCAAACGTTTCCCGCCATGGGAACTGTCGATTCGCGCCAGACGCCAACATTTGAACTGGAAGCTGCCGAGCTGCAACTTCACGGTGGCCCGGTTGCCGGTGTCGATGAGGCCGGACGCGGGCCGCTTGCAGGTCCAGTCGTCGCTGCAGCCGTGGTGCTCGATCGACAGCGCATACCTGACGGCATCAACGACTCCAAACTGTTGGATGAAGAAGCGCGCGAGTTTCTCTACGGCCGCATCACGAAAACGTCGCAAGTCGGCATCGGCATTGCCGACGTGGAACGCATCGACCGTGACAACATACTCGCGGCAACGCTATGGGCGATGGGCGAGGCGGTGGCGCAGCTTTCCGTTCCGCCAAAGCTCGTCGCCGTCGATGGTAACCGCGCACCGCAGATCGACGTGCCAGTGCGCACGATTGTGAAAGGTGATGCGCGCTGCCTATCGATTGCAGCGGCTTCCATCGTCGCCAAGGTCACGCGCGACCGGCTCATGATTTCGCTTGGCGCGAAACATCCTGGCTACGGGTTTGAACGCCACAAGGGCTACGGCACGGCCGAACACCAGGATGCGATCCGCCGCCTCGGCGTGACGGCTCATCACCGGCGTTCGTTCCGGCCCATTCAGTTGGCGTTGGGGCTGGCCTGAGAGCACTGCCTCGCCTTGCATAGGCCAACCTTAAAAGCCTTTTGATCGATACTTTTGCGCGGTAACCACATTGTTGGTGGCCGTGACAATGTGAATTTGCCTTGTCAAGCCTTCCCAAGTGCTGGGTGGCGCGCAATTATCGCGCAGCGTTTTTCGTCCGCACGTGTTCAACCTCTGACTTGGAAGTTGCGTTCATGGTCTCGCGTCGCTGTTCTGGGCCGTCTCAGGCGGCCAATCGTATCATTGTCAATGATTGTCTGAAGGCTCTGCGCGGGCTCCCCGATGCAAGCTGCGATCTCGTCTTTGCCGACCCGCCCTACAATCTGCAACTCGCCTCAGATCTCATGCGACCCAACAACACGCGGGTGGATGGCGTTGACGATGCATGGGACAAGTTTTCCAGCTTCGCCGAGTACGACACGTTCACGCGGGCTTGGCTCGCAGAATGCCGGCGCGTGCTCAAACCCGACGGCGCGATTTGGGTCATCGGCTCCTATCACAACGTGTTCCGGTTGGGCGTTGCGCTGCAAGACTTAGGCTTCTGGATCCAGAATGACGTCGTGTGGCGCAAGGTTAACCCCATGCCGAACTTCCGCGGCAAACGTTTCACAAACGCACATGAGACGCTGATCTGGGCATCGCGCGACCAGAGATCGCGCGCAACGTTCAACTACGAAAGTTTGAAAGCGCTCAACGACGACATACAGATGCGTTCCGATTGGCTCTTTCCCATCTGCTCTGGCCCTGAACGCCTCAAGGACGAGGGCGGCCGCAAGGCCCATCCCACCCAAAAGCCTGAAGCGCTATTGCATCGCGTATTGCTGGCATCGACCAAGCCTGGCGACGTAGTACTCGATCCCTTCTTCGGCACGGGCACAACGGGAGCTGTGGCCAAACGATTGGGCCGCCGCTGGATTGGTATCGAACGCGATGCCGACTACGCCAAGGCCGCAAAAGAACGCATCGCCAGGGTGCGTCCGCTGCCGCTGTCGTCACTGGAGACGCAAAAGTCAAAGCGAGCCGAACCCCGCGTTCCCTTCGGCACGATCATCGAGCTTGGTATTCTTGAGCCCGGAGCCATGCTGCTCGATGCCCGGGCGCGTATTCGCGCCGAAGTTAAGGCCGACGGAACGCTTGCCCATGGTGGTAACCAAGGTTCCATTCACCGGCTAGGGGCCCTTGTTCAGGGTAAATCGGCCTGCAATGGTTGGACGTTCTGGCACTATGAGGCAGAGGGGACGTTGAAACCCATCGATAGTTTGCGCGATGAGGCAAAGCGTCAGCTTGGCCTGGTAAAGGCACCAATGGTCATCGCGGCAGAGTAAACCCGCCACTTTCGTGGTGTGCGACGCAACCGCTCACCCGGCGCGCACCTTGTGCACAACTCTGGACGCCAGCCGTTTATGCCGCTAGAGCAGACGCTTAAGCTTGACGTGTTCGATCGGAAGCACATGTTGCACGTTGTCTCCAGACGTGATCGCCTTTTGATAATTGGCGCTGGTCCCGTTGGGCTTTGCATGGCAGACGCCCTGCGCAAACGTGGCGTTGCCTTTGACCACGTGGATGCAAACGATGGAATAGGCGGCAACTGGCGGCGCGGAATCTACAAGGGCGTTCATATCGTCTCCTCAAAACGGTCCACCGCATTTGCCGACTACCCGATGCCGGACGATTATCCTGACTTCCCCAGCCAAGAGCAGATGCGTCTCTACCTGGAGAACTTTGCGCGCGATCGCGGGGTACAGAATGGGATAGAGTTCGGCCGCACGGTCGTTCGCGCACAACCGCTGGCCGACGAGAGCTGGCACGTGCGTTTCGACGACGGGCAAGAGCGCGAGTACAAGGGTGTAGTCGTGTGCAACGGCCACCATTGGGACAAGCGCTATCCAGAATATCCCGGCCGCTTTACCGGCACCTTCATTCACTCAAAAGACTACCAGGAGCCGAGCCAGCTGCGCGACAAGCGCGTGCTCGTAATTGGCGGCGGTAATTCAGGCTGCGACTTGGCCTGCGATGCAGCGCGCGTTGGTGCGTCATGCGACTTGAGCCTGAGATCCGGCTATTGGTTCCTACCTAAGACAGCTTTTGGCAGGCCGCTGACTGATATTCCCATTTGGGGCTTGCCCGTATTAATGCAGCGGTTGCTTCTGCGCGCACTAGTGTGGGCCGTCATAGGCAATTACCGCCGCTACGGACTGCAGAAGCCGAAGCACAAGCTTTTTGAGCGCCATCCCGCCTACGGCACCGACCTGCTCAATTACTTGCGACAGGGGCGTATCAAGCCGCGCCCAGACATCGAGCGCTTCGCCGGCGACAAGGTGCACTTCACGGACGGCACGGTTGGTGAATACGACATAATCGTTGCCGCTACCGGATTTTACAACTGCTTCCCGTTCCTTCCGAAGGGACTGGTGCCCGTCGAGAATGAGGTCGTCCATGTCTATGGCGGCGCATTCCCGGACGCGGTGAAGAACCTCTACATCGTAGGGTGGGCCCAGCCGCGCAACGGCTTTGGCTCGCTTCTGACACCTGCAGCACGTCTATATGCAGAGATGATTGCCTTGCAGGACGAGATGGAACTGCCGGTCGGCTACATTTTGAAGTGGCGCGGCTTTAAAGCGCCGACGACCAATCTCGTCAATCCTGCGGCTGCGCGCCGTATGATTTGGGTCGCGCACCGTACGCTGCCATTGCTGCGCCGCCGCTCGCGCATTCTTGCCGAGAAGAAAATTCGCGACCCGTTTGATCCCTCGCTCTATCCTTTCGAGCCCGAAGAAGCGCCCAAGCAGGTTGCGGCCGTCAGCTGACGCGCGGCTCCAATCAATGGTGGTTTGCACTATGGAAGTCCGTGGCGATGCGCGGCGTCTAGCTGCCCTGCCCGATTGGGAAGCTGTGCTGCCACGATCCGCCCTCGCTATCTTTGACCATCACATGCATGGTCTGGGCTCCATTGGCCCGGTAATCAAATTCGATAGTTGGGTCTTGTGAAATCGAAATCGAACCGCGCATTGAGAAGACGCGTTCGTCACCCTGGCGCACCTCCATGTCCGTTACAATGTGCAACGGCACATAAAGGAGCGTGAGCTGATCCAGCACCATGCCCGTGTGGTTGGGATGGCGAACTTTCAGCTTGGCGTTGGGGCGGATCTGGGTGGTGGCCGCAAGTTTCGGTGTGTGTTCGAGCGTCACTTTGCCCATGTTCGCGATCATCTCTTCAGGATCGCCTGTGGGCGGCGCAGCACAGGCGCCCTGACCGCCGGCAAATCTCACATGCCGCCGGGCCATATAAAGCTCGCCGTCGCTGGCTTCCACGACAACACGGACATCAGTTGCCGCGTTCAGTCGCAGCATGGTGCCAAGCGCAAGCTCGGTGCGTTTTGCGCCAATGTCGAAAACGGCGGCGACGGGCGTGGGGTTCTCATCAACGATCAGAGTTACCGCGCGAATAGTGCGGCCGTCCTCGAATCCGGCCTCCACCTTCACCGGCACGAGACTTTGGTTCTTCGGTCGGAACGGCGTTGTGAGCTGGACAAGCTCGCCGGCCCGATGGATCGTGCGATCACCAAATACGGCCGGGCGAATTTCATCCCAGGATGAGCCTGCTTGAACAGCTGGTGTCCCCGCAAAAATCGCAACAGCACTCATTGCAGCTAAAGCGAAAGTGAGACGTGCATGGCGCATGGCGCGATCTCCCCAGTTCGTCCCGGCCTATCATCCCGGTGAAGCGGCGCCCATTATGCGCCAAGCACAAGCCGCAACACAAGTTTTGCGGTGAGGAAGTTCGCTTAAAGCTCGCTGAAGCTGTGCGCCACAACCTTGCGCATAAGGCTTGGCAGTGCCGCCGTGTCGAGATCGCGGCGGGCGACCCAGCGGCAGCGGTCCGGCTCCGCCCAGAACGTCAACGTTGCATCCGCCGGCACGATGGCACGGTAAACGACCAACTCCAGCCGGAAGTGCGTGAAGGTATGCGTAACCGTGCCGCGTACCGACCACCAGTCGGCACGCAATGGCGCGGTGCGCAACGCCTCATCGACAGGAGGAAGAAGATCTGCCCACTCGGTTGAAGGCACTTCGAGCATCCCGCCAAGCAGTCCAGCTTCCGTGCGCCGGCGCAACAGCACATGACCATCTTCGCGCAGAGCAACGAAGGCAATGCCGACGCGCAGGGGCCGCTCCGCCTTTTCCAGCCGCAAGGGCAACGACGACGCGATTCCTTTGGCATTGGCAGCGCAGTCCGTTTGCACAGGACACACGAGGCAAGAAGGCTTGCGGGGTGTGCAGATTGTTGCGCCGAGATCCATCAAGGCTTGGGCGAAATCGCCGGGCCGATCTTCAGGCGTTAGCGTCTCCGCCAACCGCTTGAGCTCCCGTTTCGCAGCGGGCACGGGCTGGCGCACAGCGAAAAGGCGCGCCACTACCCGCTCGACATTGCCGTCGACGGGTGTGGCCGGTTCGCCAAAGGCTATCGCTGCGATTGCCGCTGCCGTGTATGGCCCAATGCCGGGCAGCTTCTGCAATTCAGCTTCGTCGCTGGGAAAGCGGCCGCCGTAGTCTTTGGTCACGACCTGCGCACACTTGTGCAGATTGCGCGCACGCGAATAGTAGCCGAGCCCCGCCCACGCAGCCAGAACGTCATCGAGATCGGATGCGGCCAGCACCGTTACATTCGGCCAACGTGCCAGGAATTTTTGGTAGTAGGGGATGACGGCCTTAACGGTCGTCTGCTGCAGCATGATCTCGCTGAGCCAAACCTTGTAGGGATCGGGCGCCCGACGTGACGTTGCGCGCCACGGCAACTCGCGGCGTTCCTCGTCGTACCAAGCCAGCAGCGCGTCCACCGTGTCTTGGCCGGCGGGCCGAAGCGGCAGTTGCTTTCGTGCAACAGCGGTCACGTGTTCGCCTCCGGGGCCCCGCGAATCAATGGGTCGATGTTAAGCATCGTCAGACGACCTGAAAACCATCGACGCGATTCCTCTCCCCATGTCCATCGAGACGCCACGTCGAATCTCAACCAGCAGTGCTCCAGGCGCACGGCCGGCGCCGCGCGCGCGCGTTTCCGCGCGCGTCGTGGGTGCCTACGTGCCAAAGCTGACACGCAAGGCGTTCGAGAAATATGGGTTTTCAGCCGCATCCCTGCTGACCGATTGGCCGTCGATCGTCGGCGCCGAGATGGCCGGTTTCATCGCACCTGAGCGCCTCAAGTGGCCAAGAAACGTCGCAATCCGTCAAGATGCGGAAGAGGGCGCGGAAGGCCGCCCCGGCGCTGTGCTCGTGTTGCGGGTCGACCCAGCGCGTGCGCTTGACGTTCAGTACAAGGCCCAGCAAATCCTGGAGCGAATTAATGTCTATTTCGGTTATCGCGCGGTGGCCGAGCTGCGCATCGTGCAGGCTCCGCTAGCAAAACCCGCAAACGCCCGCGTGCGCCAAGAGATGGCCACGCCGCGGAACATATCGCCCAGCGAAGCCCCCGAGCTTGCCGATATTGCCGATGAGCACCTTCGTGACGCACTTACACGCCTAAAGTCCTGGCTGATGGCGGGTACGCAAACGGCTTAAGGAGCGGCAATTCCTGCCCACCTACACCGTCACACCCCTTGAGATATAGGGCCTGGAAGGCCCACATTCACTTGGCATTCAGAGGAATTTTGCCTTATTCCAGCGGTCGTCGCGTGCTACCCGACCGCTTAAGGAAAAGCGGGCAGGCGGGGCCGATCCATGCGCCAACCAAGACCAATAGGAGCAATCCCAGTGTTCGCATCAAAGACCCAGCCCGGCCACATGCAGCTTTCGCGCAGGGCGTTGCTCTTGAGCTTGAGCGTCGCGGCTCTTGGCGCAGGCCTCGGCTTCAATCCGATCTCAGCATTTGCGCAACGAAAGACGGGGCCGGCCGAGGTTCCCATGGAAGAGCTGATGAAGCCCGGCCAGCTCACCGACCTCGCCATGGGGCCGGCAGGCGCCAAGGTCGTCGTCATAGAATTTGCATCAATGACCTGCGGTCACTGTGCCAACTTCCACAAGAACGTGTGGCCGGAATTCAAAAAGAAGTACGTCGACACAGGCAAAGTTCGGTTTATTTTCAGGGAGTTCCCACTCGACAATCTGGCGGCCGCCGCTTCGATGTTGGCGCGCTGCGCCGGGGACGACAAAACATTCCCATTGATCGAGGTCCTATTCGAAAAGCAGGAAGAGTGGGCATTTGCTAAGGGCAACCCCGTTCCAAAGCTGTTCGAGTTGGCTAAGCAGGCCGGATTCACCCAAGAAAAGTTCGATAAGTGCCTGACGGATCAGACGCTGCTCGACAACATCACAAACGGGCGCACACGAGCCTCCGACGTTTATGGCGTGAGCTCGACCCCAACATTCTTCATCAACGGTAAGCGGCTCATGGGGGCCCCGACGATTGCCTCGTTCGACAAGATAATCGAGCCGCTCTTAGCCAAGAGCTAAGTCGCGGGGAGAAACAATACGGCAATAGAGAGCCTCAGCAATTGAAACGGAAGGGTGTCATCCCCGCTCTGGTAGCGCACGCCGCGCTGCTGGCAGGGTGCGCGGGCGAGGGTTCGCTCCCATCAGGCGATTTTTCAGCTGACTCAGGATCGCCGGGCCAAAGCTCCGCGGCCGCCTATCCCGGTACAGCGGGCCAATCTGCTGCCAGTGACAGCGCCGGCTTCAACCCATACGCGGAGCGGCCAGACAAGCCGCCAGGCGGCCGCCAAGTCATCAAAAACCCTACAATCGCTGAGATTATGCAGACGGGCGCCTTGAAAGAGATGTCATTTGGGCGACCGGATGCCCCCGTCACGATCATCAAGTACGCCTCCCTCACCTGCCCTTATTGCCGACAATTTCAGCGGGAAACGTATCCAAAGCTAAAGCGCGCCTACATCGATACGGGAAAGGTCCGTTTCATCATTCGCGAGTTCCCCATCGGCAAAACTTCGGGGGCTGCGACTATCGCCTTGCGGTGCGCCAAGCCTTCGAAACGTCTGGTGCTTTACAGTAAGTTCTTGGAACAGCAAAAGAAATGGGTCTCGCAAGAGGTGCGGCTCGACGCCATATATGGCGTGGCCTCGCAGGTGGGGATGACGCGACAGCAATTTGACGCTTGCCGCGAGAATCAAGCCATGATCGGGGGGTTGAAATGGGTCAAGGACCGCGGGCGCACGCTCGGCGTCATTGGTACACCGAACTTCTTCGTTCAGGGCAAGCTCGTAAAGCGCGTGCTCACGATGAAGGAGATCCGCGAAATGGTCGAGCCGCTCCTGGCTGCACCAACCACCGCGGCGGTCGGTGCACCAGGCTGACCGCCGGGTAGCGCGTCAAGCGTGAAAATGATCCCATTCCTCTGAGTCTTTGATGCTGGGAGCGCGATGAAGATCAGTCGTCTAAGGCTGTTGGGCTTCAAGTCATTCGTGGAGCCGACCGAGCTCTTGATTGAGCCGGGAATGACCGGCGTTGTCGGGCCCAACGGCTGCGGGAAATCAAACCTTTTGGAAGCGCTTCGCTGGGTCATGGGCGAGACCTCGTACAAGAGTATGCGCGCGGCCGCCATGGACGACGTGATCTTCTCTGGTACCAGCCACCGGCCGGCCAGAAACAGCGCGGAAGTCACCGTCTTTTTGGATAACGCTGCGCGCAAAGCGCCCTCCGAGTACAACGACACGGACGTTATCGAAATCACGCGACGCATCGAGCGCGAGGCCGGCTCTGCTTACCGCATCAACGGAAAAGAAGTACGCGCGCGCGACGTCAAGATCCTGTTTGAGGATGCCGCTACCGGTGCGCGCTCGCCCGCACTGGTACGCCAGGGTCAGATCGGCGAAATCGTCAACGCCAAACCGGAGCAGCGCCGCCGGATTCTGGAGGATGCCGCCGGTATCGCAGGACTGCACAGCCGCCGCCACGAGGCCGAATTGCGCTTGAAGGCGACTGAGGCAAATCTCGCACGCCTCAACGATGTTCTGGGTCAGCTGAACTCACAAATTGAAAGCCTCAAGCGGCAAGCGCGCGCGGCCCGGCGTTATAAAGAGATTTCCGGAGACATTCGCCGCCAGGATGCGCTGTTGTTCCATTTAGCCTGGGCGCAAGCGCAGGCGCTCGTGGAAACCGAGGAAGCATGCCTCTCCGAGGCGCTGGCAAAGCTTGGCGCGATGACACAAGCCGAGGCCCACGCCTTGGCCGAGGAAGCAAGGCTTTCGGAGGGCATGGCTCCGCTGCGCGAGGAGGAGGCCAAGCGTGCTGCCGTGTTGGGGCGGCTGCGCATTGAGGAGGAGAATTTCGAGCGCGAGGCTGCGCGCACTGCTGAACGCGAACAAGAACTGCAATCGCGCGTCAGCCAACTTGAAAAGGACATTGCACGCGAACACGGGCTCGTCGCGGAGGCACGCGAGGTTGTGGCGCGGCTCGATTCAGAAGCCGAGATGCTGCAAACGGCCGAAAGTAAAGCCGACTCGCGAGCAGTAGACACGCGCAGCAAGCTCGATGTCGCAGAACAAGAAGCCAAGGCTACCGAGGACCGTCTTGCCGAACTGACCACGAAAGTCGCCGAACGGCGTGCCAAGCAGCAGAGCCTGGAAGCGAGCCTTGCTGAGAAACGCGAGTTGGTGACCAAACTCGCCCAGCAACTTGCCGAACTCGACGCGAAGACGCGCGAGATCACAGGTGGTGCGCCGGACGCACAAAAGCAGGCGCAGATCACCGAGGCCGGAAAGCAACTCGCGCAAGAGATCGCGCGCATTGAGGCCAAAGCCGTTGCAGCAGAGGAGGCCGCTCGTGATCTCGCCGCTGCGGCAAACACGGCCCGTGAGGAGAGTGCACGTGCGCGGCTTTCCGAAGCCGGTTTAAGAACCGAACGTGAGACGCTAGCCAAGCTGCTGGTCCCTCAGCAGGGGGCAGATTTCCCTCCGATTGTCGACCGGTTGCGCGTGGCGCCTGGATTTGAGGCCGCGCTTGGTGCCGCGCTTGGCGACGATCTGGAGGCGCCAGCCGAGAAGACAGCGCCGGTGCACTGGCACCACGTAAGCATCGGGCGTCAGGACGGAGCCCTACCCTCCAGCGTTGAGACGCTTAGCGCCTTCGTCGTGGCCCCTCCAGAGCTGGACCGCCGACTTAAACAGACCGGCCTCGTTGTCTCGCGCGAACAAGGCGCGACGTTGCAGTCGAGCCTGCTACCGGGTCAGCGCCTCGTTTCGCGCGAGGGCGATCTGTGGCGTTGGGATGGTTTCACCGCTGCTGCCGAGGCCATGACGCCGGCGGCACAACGGCTCGCCGAACGCAATCGTCTCGCCTCACTCGAGTTGGAGGAAGCCGCCGCACGAACCGCCGCGGAAACGCGGGCAATTCAGGAACGTGAAGCGGCTGAAGCCCTCCGTGAAGCGCAAGCAGAAGAGCAGCGGCTGCGCAACTTGTGGCGCGAGGCGCAAAGCACGATGGCTCAAACGCGCGAAGCACTGACGGTTATAGAGCGTGCGGCGCGAGAGACGGAAAGTAAGCTTGCCGCGGTGGCTGGCGCGCGTGCGCGCGCAGAACAGGAGCGCGTTGTAGCGCAAGAAGCGCAAGCCGAACTTGAAAAGAAACTTGCGGAATTCTCCGCGGCCGAAGATCCAGATCCTGCCCTCGCAGAGGCTCAAATGAAGGCGGAGACCCAGCGCGCAGCTCTCGCGGACGCACGCGCCACTGTCTCCGAATTAGAGCGTGACAAGCGCTTGCGGGCGGAACGGAGCCAGGCCATCGGCATGGAGCGTGACCGCTGGAGCACGCGCAGTGCGGGGGCCGATCAGCAAATCGAAACATTGAAATCACGGCTCGTGGAAACGCGCAGCGAGCTCGATACGCTGGCCGACATGCCAACGCAGATCGCAAAGCGGCGTCAGAAACTGCTTTCCGCGTTGAGCAATGCCGATCGCGAACGCCAAGTCGCCGGCGATGCCCTGGCAGAGGCCGACAATGCGCTAAAAGCCGGAATACAGGCGTTGCGCGCCGCACAATCCGCTGTCACGGAGGCACGCGAAGAGCGGGCCCGCACCGAAGCAAAACTGGAGGGCGCGCGCACGCGGCGCCAGGATGTAGCTCGGCACATTCGCGACGCCTTGGACGTCGCCCCAGAAGGGTGCCTGAAGGTGGCCGAGATTGACCCCGACACCCCGTTGCCGCCGCTGGCCGACGTGGAACGCAGAGTCTCCAACCTCAAGTCGGACCGGGAACGGCTTGGCGGGGTCAATCTGCAAGCGGACGACGAACTTCAGACACTTTCGGCCCAGGTTTCCGGGATGGAAGCGGAGCGTGCAGACGTGGAACAGGCCATTACCAAGCTGCGCGGAGCCATTGGCCAGCTCAACCGCGAGGCACACAAGCGCCTTCAGGATGCCTTCGAGCAGGTCGACGGCCATTTCCGAAAGCTGTTCACCACCCTGTTTGGCGGCGGTGAGGCTCGGCTTGAGATGATCGAAGGCGAGGACCCGCTTGAAGGGGGCCTGGAGATTATCGCCAAGCCGCCTGGCAAGAAGCCTGCAACACTCTCGCTGCTTTCGGGCGGCGAGCAGTCGCTCACCGCGCTTTCTCTTATCTTTGCGGTATTCCTGACCAACCCTTCGCCAATCTGCGTACTCGATGAGGTGGACGCACCATTGGATGACGCTAACGTCGACCGGTTCTGCCGGCTGCTGGAGGCGATGGTGGAGGAAACGGCCACGCGCTTCTTGGTGATCACGCATCACCCAATGACAATGGCACGCGTAAACAGGCTGTTTGGGGTCACTATGGCCGAGAAGGGCATTTCTCAGCTCGTCTCCGTTGACCTGGAGACGGCGCAGCGCTTCCGCGAAGCCGGCTAAGACGCCTGCGCGGTTTCGCCATACCCCCAATGTTTTGGGCGATTTCTTGACACCCCCAGGGGCCGTCACTATGGTGCGCGCCGTTGAAATACCCGCCTTTTGGCAGCCGCGAATTGTGATCGAGCCGGTGCAGCCATGTCAGCCTCAGGGAAGGGCTCCGACCCGCAACGCGGCGAGATCAGCCCCGAGCAGCGCGCGGCTCTTCAGAGACGCTCCGATGACATCGGCAAGCGGCTAGACGAGGTCAAAGCGCGACGCCTGCCGCCCCCATCGGGCGACGCACGTGCACGCGGCGAGGCGTTTGCGAAAGCCTTCCGCTTCGTTGCCGAGCTTGTGGTCGGCGTCGGTGTTGGGGGCTTCATCGGCTGGGTACTCGACCGCTGGCTAGGGACGGCGCCTTGGCTTCTGGTCTTGTTCGTGGTCATTGGATTTGCCGCCGGTCTTATGAATGTGATCCGGGCGGCGCAAAAGGCGCAGGAAGAAGCTGAAGCGTCGCAGCTTGCAACGCCTTCAGTGGCGGACGACGACGAGGACGACAGGTAGGGGATTGGACCTTGGCTGCAGAAGGCGCGAACGGGGCTGTACACCACAGCCCCATGGAACAGTTCCAGATCGAACGGATTGTTCCGTTCGAGATTTTCGGCGTCGACGCGACGTTCACCAACGCGTCCCTATTCATGGTCATTGCGGTGGCGCTAATCTCAGGATTTCTCATTTTCTCGATGCGGCGGCGCGCACTGGTACCCGATCGGATGCAGTCTATCGCCGAGCTCTCCTACGAGTACGTCGCCAACATGGTGCGTGAAAACCTTGGCGAGGAAGGCATGAAGTTCTTCCCCTGGGTATTCACGATCTTCGCCTTTATCCTTACGCTCAATCTGTTGGGCATGGTGCCAGGTGCATTCACGGTGACGAGCCACATCATTGTGACGTTTGCCTTCGCCGCCATGGTCTGGATAGCTGTCACGTTGATTGGTTTTGTGCGGCATGGGGTTGGCTATCTGAAGCTGTTCGTGCCCGAGGGCGTGCCCTGGTGGCTGTTGCCGATCATCATCCCCATCGAGCTCATCTCCTATCTCATCCGCCCGGTCAGCCACTCCGTGCGTCTCTTCGCCAACATGATGGCGGGGCACACGATGTTGAAAGTGTTTGCCGGTTTCGTTGTCGGACTTGGAATTGTTGGTGGCTGGGCACCGCTTGCCTTAGTGGTAGCGTTCACCGGGTTGGAATTCCTGGTCGCCTTCCTTCAGGCGCTGATTTTCACAGTGTTGACCTGCATCTACCTCAATGACGCGCTTCACATGCATCACTGACACCTGACCGAAGCGATCAAGCAAAACATCACATCACCACACGTATTCCAAAAGGGAGAACAAAACGATGGAAGTAGAAGCTGCAAAGATGATCGGTGCCGGCCTTGCCTGCAGCGCACTTATTGGCGCCGGTGTTGGCATCGGAAACATCTTCGGCAACTATCTATCTGGCGCTATGCGCAATCCTTCGGCTGCGCCTGGCCAGTTCACCAATCTTCTGATCGGCTTCGCGCTTGCCGAGGCGACCGGCCTTTTCGGTCTGCTGATTGCGCTCATCATCCTGTTCGGCTGATCGGGTAGAAGCGTCCGCCTCAGGAGAAGTCCATGATCGCAGCGATCCCCGCGTTCGTCGTAGCGGCTGCCGAAGCAACGCATGAAGGAAAGTCAGGAGGGCTTCCTCAGCTCAACCCGGCTGACTTCTCGCCACAGCTCGTTTGGCTCGCACTGACATTCGTGGCCCTCTATTTCATCCTTGCACAAATTGCGCTGCCCCGCATTGGGGAGGTGATCGAGGAGCGCAAGGACCGCGTGCAGCGCGACCTGCAAGCGGCTGAACGGTTTAAGCAGGAAACCGATGAGGCGCTCGCCGCATATGAGAGGGCACTGAGCGAAGCGCACCAGAAAGCCTCCGGCATGGCCAAAGAAATGCGCGACAAACTCGCCGACGAAACGGATAGGGACCGCGCCAAAGTTGAGGGACAGCTCGCCTCCAAGCTCGGCGAAGCCGAAGCGCGCATCGCGGAGACCAAGTCCAAGGCGCTGGCCAGCGTCGATGAGATTGCGGCTGAAACCGCAAGCGCCGTCGTGGGCAAGCTCGTAGGCGAGGACGTCAGCCCCGCCGAAGTGAAGAAAGTCCTGCAACCCGCCGCCGAGTGAGGGTCGAATGTTAAATCCCGCCAATCCCGTTTTTTGGGTCATGATCGCCTTCATCGGCTTCATTGCCCTGCTTATTTATTATCGCGTACCGGGAATGATCGGTAAGGCGCTCGACGACCGCGCAGCGGCCATTCGTACCGACCTCGACGAAGCCCGACGGTTGCGCGACGAGGCACGAGCGCTGCTCGCCGACTATCAAAGAAAGAGCCGTGAGGCCGAGGAGGAGACAAAGACAATCCTCGAGCAGGCCAAGCGTGAGGGAGAAGCACTCGCCGCGGAGACACGCAAAAATTTGCAGGAGTCCGTAGAGCGCCGTACCAAGATGGCCGAAGAGAAGATCGAGCGGGCAGAGGCCCAGGCATTGAGCGACGTGCGCACGGCGGCCGTTGAAAGCGCTATTGCTGCGGCCGAAAAGATCCTAAAGAGCCGCGTCACTGGCACGACGGCTGACGCGCTGATCGAGAACGGCATCCGCGATCTCGACGGCAAGCTCAATTAAGAAATACTGTTTGCCGGTTTGAATTAGCCGGCGCCTGGCGTGTTCTGATGGAAGCCGACAAAAAGCTCAAACTCTCCCGGACGAGTACCTTCGGGGATATTGAATGTCACCGAGCGCACCGCCGAGAAGTATCCGATCGGCTTGTCGTCGGCGACGGAAACATCGACCTTCATTGAATCGCTGATGATCTTCTCGCGCTTGGAATCCGTCACAACGACGTTGACCGGCAGAACGACGCGCCCTGGTTTGCCGCGCGGTCCCAATAGCACCCGCCCAGAAAAGCCGTAGCGCACCGTAACGCGGCCGGGCTCGATCTGACATTCGCGCGCCGTCTTCGTAATCTCGCCGCGATGCATGATGGCAAGGCCGTCACCGGCGCGGCCTTCCTCATAAATTGTCAGATGACTATCGCGCGGAGAGACACTCAAGCGCGGGCAGCCAGGCGCGACTTGGCCCACAGGTCCGCTGCCAGCGCCCCCTTGATTGGCCTTGGCTGCAGAAAGAAGCTGCTCCTCACTGACGCCGGGAGCAGTCTCACTCTCCGACGAAGAGCCGCCAAATACGCTCGTGCCGAGACCGGACGTAATGGAGGACAGTCCGCAGCCGGCAACGAGAATGGTTAAGAGCCCACACGAGCAAAGCCGCACGGTGGTACGCGCAGCGCTCGTTACGGATTGCGTCATAGCGCCCCGGTCTAGCCTCGCTCCGACCCCTAGCGTGCCCGACGTGCCCAAATCTCTAGGCCGATGGCGGAGGCTTCCTGTATTGTTCCGACTCAAAACTTACCACCTCAGGCTAACCTCGGCAAAGCGCGTTGCGACGGCTGGCCGCTGTAGAGACGAGAAAGAGAATGCCCGATTCGCTCCCTGCTAGTGCACACGTTCAGCAGCCGCGCCTCACCCTTTATCTGGCGGCGCCCCGCGGGTTCTGCGCCGGCGTCGACCGGGCCATTCAGATTGTCGAGCTGGCTCTGGCCAGGTTCGGTGCCCCCGTATACGTGCGTCACGAGATCGTCCACAACCGCTACGTGGTGAATTCATTGAAGGCCAAAGGTGCCGTTTTTGTGGAGGAATTGGACGAGATCCCCGACACGACGAAGCCCGTGATCTTTTCAGCACACGGGGTGGCCAAAGCCGTGCCGGCGGCCGCTAAGGCCCGCAATTTGTTCGTTTTGGATGCCACGTGCCCCCTGGTTTTCAAGGTCCACCTGGAGGCGGCGCGACACTATGAGCAGGGGCTCCAGATCCTGCTTATCGGCCATGCCGGGCACCCGGAGGTGGCCGGAACCATGGGCCAGCTCCCAGATGGCGCGGTTCACCTCATCCAGACCGTCGAGGACGCACATGGTTTTGTCGCGGAAGATCCAGCAAAGCTGGCCTACGTCACGCAAACGACACTGTCGGTGGACGACACGGCCGACATCGTGGCTGTACTGAAAAGCCGCTTTCCGCAAATCGTCGGCCCGCAAAAGGAAGACATTTGCTACGCCACGACGAACCGGCAGGCGGCGGTCAAGGCTATTGCCCCGCGTATTGGCTGCCTGTTAGTCGTCGGCAGCCCCCAAAGTTCCAACTCGTTGCGTTTGGTGGAAGTGGCTCAGCGCGCGGGCTGCGCTAAAGCGATGCTCGTTGAGCGTGCCGAGGATATCCCGTGGTCCGATTTTGAAGGTTTGGCTGCCGCTGGCATCACCGCAGGCGCGTCCGCACCCGAAGAACTTGTCGAGGAGGTGATCGAAGCAATCCGCGGGCGCTTTGACCTGACGGTTGAGACCGTGACCACGGCAAACGAAAACATTGCCTTCAATGTGCCGCGTGAGCTGCGCGCCACGTCGAGCGCCTGACACAACACGACTTTTGCGAGGCGCTTGATCCTTATGGCCGTTTACACCGAAGTCAGCGACGAGGAGCTTGCGAACTTCATCGCCAGCTATGACTTGGGCGAGCTGTTGTCGTTTAAGGGGATAGCCGAGGGTGTCGAGAACACCAATTACATCGTCCATACGACCCGCGGTCCCTATATTCTGACACTGTATGAAAAGCGCGTTGCTCGCGACGATCTGCCATTTTTTCTGGGACTCATGGAGCACTTGGCAAGCCGCGGCGTGTCTTGCCCAACTCCTGTGCGCGACCTGAACGACCGCAATTTGCGTCAGCTTTCCGGACGCGCCGCCGCTCTTGTCACGTTCCTTGAAGGGCTTTGGGTGCGCAGGCCAACGCCTGTGCATTGCGCCGCTGTGGGGCGGGCGTTGGCCGAGATGCATCTTGGCGGCGAAGGCTTTGCCATGAAGCGCGCGAATGCCCTAGGGCCCGCCGGCTGGCGCCCGCTGTATGAACGCTTTGCCGACCGCACAGAGGAAATAACTGCCGGGCTTGGCCAATTCATCGAGAAGGAGCTTGAGGTACTTGATGCGGAATGGCCAACCGGCCTCGTTGAAGGCGTTATTCACGCCGACCTATTTCCCGACAACGTCTTCTTTCTGGGAAAACAGCTATCAGGGCTCATCGACTTTTATTTCGCGTGCACCGACGCGCTAGCCTACGACATTGCGGTGTGCCTCAACGCCTGGTGCTTTGAGCCGGACGTTTCGTTCAACATTACCAAGGGGCGCGCGTTCTTGCGGGGCTACGAAGACGTGCGGCCGCTGACCAGCGCGGAACGCGAGGCGATGCCAATGCTGGCCCGCGGTGCCGCCATACGCTTCCTGCTGACGCGCGCCTATGACTTGCTCAATACCCCGCCCAGCGCGCTCGTCAGCCCGAAGAATCCCGCCGAGTATGTACGCCGGCTTCGATTCCACCAAAGTGTCCGCTCGATCAAGGATTACGGGGTCGGGGAGCGTGCGAAATGACGGCCAAGATACCGGTGGCAATCTACACCGACGGCGCTTGCTCGGGCAATCCAGGCCCCGGTGGATGGGGTGCCATCCTCATCTACGGAGACCACCGCAAGGAGATTTCTGAAGGCGAGGCCGAAACAACCAACAATCGCATGGAACTGATGGCCGCGATCAAAGCGCTCGAGGTTTTGAAAAGACCAAGTCGCGTAGAACTCCACACCGATAGCTCATATTTGAAGAATGGAATTACGAATTGGATCGACCGCTGGAAAGCCAACGGTTGGCGCACGGCCAATAAAAAGCCCGTCAAAAACGTTGAGCTTTGGCAGCGGCTCGATGAGGCTCAAGCGCGTCACCAAATCGATTGGCATTGGGTGCGAGGTCACGCCGGCCACCCAGAGAACGAGCGAGCTGATGAGTTGGCGCGTGAGGCTATGGCGCCATATCTGTGTGGACGCCATACGGATGACGTCGATGAAGCATGATGACGGGCCTCATAGTGACTGATCAATCGCCGAGCATAGCGTCGCTGCGCTCGACACATCATGATCGGGCGGCGCTTCCTCCACGTTCAAGACTTTGACCACGCCATCATCGACAATCATCGCATAGCGCTTTGAGCGCAGTCCGAGACCAAAGCCTGACAAGTCGATTTCCAGACCCAGCTTTTTGGCGAATTCTGCATTGCCATCCGCCAGCATGAGGATCTTGCCGTTAGCGCCGGTGTCCTTCGCGAATTGGGTCATCACGAATACATCATTGACGGCAGTGCAGGCGATCGTATCGATGCCCTTCCCTTTGAGCTCTTCAACGCGCGCAACAAATCCGGGCATGTGTTGCTGATAGCACGTCGGCGTAAAAGCACCCGGCACGGCGAATAGGGCGACCTTCTTTCCGCCGAACGCCTCCGCCGTCGTCTTTGGCGACGGGCCATCAGACGTCATCACCACAAAAGTCGCATCGGGAAGCTTGTCGCCGACCTTGATCGTCATCTGATCACCCCTTCGTCGTAAAGACCCAAGTTCCAGGCCAGACGATAACCGCCCGACAGCTCTCTGTCATATGCTGCAAAAAATGGACGCCGCTCAACGGATATCGAACGTGACTTCAGATTGTCCTTCATCTGAGACGAGAGTGGCAATGAGTGACTGACCCTTCAGGTCCTCGACATCAGATTCTGATGTCAGATCGATTTCGAATGTCACATTGCCGACACCGTCATCGGCGGTCTTCTTGGGCAAGGGAATGTAGCTGCCCGACGGCGCCTCCACGAATGCGTCTGCGTTCGCGCCGCCGCGCGGGAACCTGATCTCCAGCGCGATATGCGGCCTCTCGCCATCAAGTTTCGACACCACACGCTCGAGAGCAGGATCAGATGATTTTTTTTCGCTCGCCGGCCGGGGCACCCGGTCCAAGGCGGCCGCGAGCTGCTGCGGAATAGGAGGCGCGTCTGCTGAAATGTCGAGCATCAGCGCGGCCTCAGCGGGAATGCAGATCTCCCTGCAAACACCGTAGTCAAGCGCCAGACGCAAATTGACCGGCTTTGCCGGATCCTTAGCTTCAAGCCGCACGGGGAAAACCACCACGTCCTTGTAGCCCACCGTATCGCCTATAGGATCTGTGAACCGCTTCGGCGCGGGATAGAGCACTTTTGCGGACGCGAGGTTTTCTGACTTTGACCAGTCAAACGATGGCGGGACGCCCCCGGCATCCCCGGGATTGCGCCAGTACGTCTTCCAGCCTTTCGGCATCCGTAGTTCGACGCCGGCAAGGCCCTTGCCCGCGATCAGGCGCACACGCGAATTGTGCCCTTGGACCCAGTCGGAGGACACACCAGCGTCCGCGCCCCCGACCTGCAGTGCGGGTAGCGCACTGAGCGCAAAACCGCCTAGCGCCAGATAAAGAAAATTTCGCAAGGCCATCGAAGACATTTCGCTAAATCGTGCCCGCCGCCAATCCTATTGGTCCTTCTAGCGCGTCGTCATCTTGCCGCAAATCACGACTTCATGAAAGCCCTTCGCGCCCCCATTTCAACCCCTAGAAACAATTCACCATGCCGCCCAAATAGAGCGCTTCACAGCGCGGCGGGCAACGCGGTAGTCTTGCCAGATGAAGATCCCTCGAACACGTAGCCGTGCGACAGGTGAAGGTTTCCTCGACGGGCAACTTCTGGTCGCCATGCCCCTCATGTCGGACCGGCGATTCGCGCGCTCGGTCGTTTACCTTTGCGCACACTCTGAGGACGGCGCGATGGGGCTAATCATCAATCAGCGTGCGCCGCACATCAGCTTTCCTGACTTGCTTGAGCGATTGGGCATCGTGCCCTCAGATTCAGAGGACGGGCTGTCCAACGATATATTGTCCATGTCGATCCACGTAGGTGGCCCCGTGGAAACCGGACGCGGCTTCGTGCTGCATAGCTCTGACTATTTCGCGAACGATTCCACCTTGCCCATAGAGGACGGGGTCTGTCTCACCGCGACGATTGATATCCTCAAAGCGATTGCCACCGGTGAAGGGCCGGACCAGGCAATCCTTGCGCTCGGCTATGCAGGATGGTCGCCGGGCCAGCTTGAGAGTGAAATTCAAGCCAATGGCTGGTTAAATTGCCCCGCTGACCCGGATCTGATCTTCAACCCAGATGTCGAGTCGAAGTACACGCGGGCTTTCGCCAAGATCGGAATTGATCCGTCGCATCTGGTGAGCGACTCAGGACACGCATAAGCAAGGCATCATCGGAGCGGATTTCGGCCGCATGCTGCAAACTTCGAACGTGCTTATCTGGGCGGCATGTCCTTCGAACTTGAAGGCGCAGCACCGACGCTTTCCTCCTTCGACTCCTCATCCTTTTTGGACTCGCCCTCCGGCTTCGGTGGCCAGGGAACGCCAGCGAGTTTCGCCAAGCTGGCAGCCATTTGTGGTGGCAGGCCTGAGAAGTCAGCCGCACTCGATTGCACTGGTGCCACAGGCTTGAACTGTGCTGGTTGATTGGGCTGGGCCGGCTCGTCCTTTTGAATGGGAGGCGGCGCGGCGGGCTGCTCGCCAGCAGACGCCGCCTCGGGCGATGCGCGCAAGGCCTCGGCCAGCACATCTGGTTCGGGAGGGGCAGCCTCCTCAGGCGCAGGCGGCGCAACAACACCATTTGATTGGGGCGCAGAGGCTGCGGGCGGCAACGGCGGAGGCGGCGATGAGGGCGCGGAAGCCCCAGCCACTGGCGGCGAGGCAGGAGGCAATGGCGGGGGCCCGCCCTTATTGGCCACGGACGCCGCATCGCCGCTGGCAGCAGGCGACGGCCCGTCGGACTTTGCCGCGGCTTGCGGCGGTGGTGGCGGCCCCGGCGGGACAGGCGGAATCGGTGGTGCTGTCCTTGCTTCCTTGGCGTCCCCAGCCCCAGCGCGCTGCTTACCCGCCTTCTGTTGCGGAAGCGGCGGAATGGGCGCGGCCGGTGGAATCGGCGGCACCGGTGCTACATTGCTTTGGCCAGGCGCTGGCGAGGCCGGACGAGAAATCGGGCGCGCCGGACGATCCTGTAATGCGTTTGGATTTGGCCGCGCTGAGCCGGCTGCGGCCGGAGGAACGTACGGAATCGCCCTATTTGGAGGCGGAATACGAGGCTGTGTTTGGCCAGCATTAGGTGGTGGCTTTTGCTGCGCGCCATTGGTGGACCGCGGAGGTGGCAGGGATGCCACTGGGGCTTGTGCGGTTGAGGGTTTCGCTACGCCTCTTGGTTTCTGCTTTTGCTTCGGTTTCGGTTTTGCACGGAAGAGGCCACGCGGGCGCAATTTGTGCTCGGCCGTGCGCACCATCTTGAGGAGTTGCGTCACTTCGCGATCGGACATCGGCTCGCCGTAATAGAACCCTTGTGCGAAATGGCAACCGATTGAACGGAGGAAGCCCACGTCTTCTGACGTTTGTACGCCTTCGGCCACAACCTTCTTTTCAAGTTCATGCGCCAGCGCCACCATCGAGCGCACGATTGCAGAACCGGCGCCGTTGCTGCTTCCGCTCGACTGCACCAGCGCCCTATCGATCTTGATCGTGTCAAAGGGGAAGCGTTGCAGATAGGCGAGCGAAGAATAGCCCGTACCAAAGTCGTCGAGCGCCAACTCCGCACCGGCACCGCGTAACGACTCTAGGATCTCCGTAGCCTGTTCCGGGTTTTCCATGACAAGGCTTTCGGTGATCTCCAGCCGCAGCGAACCTTTCGGCACGATGTTGCGGCCAAGGATATGGCGGATCTCCTGAATCAAATTCTGGCGGAAGATCTGACGACTGGAGATGTTCACGCTAACGAAGAGCGGATGCTCGTCGCGTGGCAACTCACGCTGCCACTTCGCTGCCTCGTGTGCCGCCCGCAGCAGCACGTGAGAGCCAAGCCGCACAATGAGATCGGATTCCTCAGCCACCGACACGAAGTCCACCGGATTCATGAGGCCCTTCTTGGGATGCTCCCAACGCACAAGCGCTTCGAAACCGGCGAGCTCTTCAGTCGGCAGGTAGATAATGGGCTGGTAAAGCACTTTTATTTGGTTCTTGGCGAGCGCCTTGCGCAGATCGCTTTCCAACGCGACGCGGTCGTCGCGATCTCCGCGCATTTCCGGCCGGAAGATTTCAATGCGGTCTGCACCGCCGCGCTTGGCGCGGTACATCGCTATCTCGGCCTCCTTGTAAAGGTCGAGATGGCTCTGTTCGCCACCATCATAGACCGCAAGACCAACGGAGCCCGTGAGAACAATCTCTTGGCCGGCAATCTTAATGGGGGCGCGAAGCGATCTGCGAACGCGTTCGGCCAGAGAAGCAAGCTCGCCGGGGCTCTGCTGGGCGACCAGAAGAATGGCAAATTGATCGCCGCCAACGCGGGCCAATGTGTCAGGCGCACCAAGGTGGCGCTGCAAACGTCTCGCGACCGTTAGCAACAGACTGTCGCCCACTACCAAGCCGAACGAAACGTTCACGCTCTTGAACTTGTCGATGTCTATAAAGAATAGGCTTGGACGAACCTTGTCTTCGGATTTCGCCCGCATGACGGCGACGCTCAGGCGGTCGAGCAAGAGCTCGCGATTGGGCAGGTTTGTCAGACTGTCATGCACCGCATCGTGCAGCAGTCTTTCGTGCGCGCGTCTCGCGTCTGTCACGTCGCGCATAAGGCCCACACACCTTAGCGAACGCTGATCCGAGCTGGGGATGCTGGCTGCCTCCAACTCGAACCAACGATAGCTGTTGTCCGCATGGCGCATTCTGAAGTCGGTCCGGATTCGCGCGCCCGCGCGCTCTTGAATCGACCACAGGATCAGCCGGAATCGTTCGCGGTCGGTCGGATGCAAGTGCTTGATGAATTCGTCGACCTTTGTGCTCAGTTCGCCGACGCGCAAGCCCAGCGAGGACTCGATCGAAGAACTCACCTTGATCTCGTCGCGCCGCACGTTCCACTCCCAGACGGCTGATCCAGCTCCTTCAAGAGCGAGAGCGCGAATCTGCAATTCGCCGGGCGCGGCCCCATAAAGCGGCTCCAGCGAGCGGAAGGCGAATTGAGTTACCGTAAATCCGATCAATACGAGGATGAGAACGAGACCGGCAACAAGCGCTGAGACGACGATGTCGCCGGACAGACGCCCAGTCAGCACCATTGCGGTACCGAAGATCCAAATGAGAAACAGTATCCATGTTGGAATTAGAGACAGTGCGCGATCCTGACCGCGCAAAGCGAGGAAGAGCGTGAATGAGGCGCCGATTCCGCCAATCGCCAGGAACGACATGCGAGCGAACGTCGAAGCAAGCCTTGGATCGATTACCGCGACAGCCACCAACGTGAGCTGTGCAATGATCCACACCGCAAACAGCATGCGTATGAGACCATGCCAATGAGAGATCCTCAGAAACACGGATAGGAAGATGACAAGGCTCGCCGCCACGGCAGATTCACTCGCCGCCCGATAGACAGCATTGTCCTCAGGCCGCAATTGAAACAGCTTATGGAAGAAACCGAAATCGACGCACAGGTAGGCGAGCGCGCACCAAGCAACCAGCGCAGCACTTGGAAAAATCGCCTTGTGGTTTGCAGCGAAGATTGCGGTCAGAAAGATAGCCAGCAAGCCAATAAGGCCAAGCATGATGCCGTTGAACAACTGGCGGTCGCGCGTCTTCAGCTGGTATTCGAGCTGTTTCCAAAGATAGATACGCGCAAAGCGCTGCGAGGATAGCTCGGCGACGTAGGTGATTGTCTGCCCAGGCTCAAGCGTGATGCGAAAGATATCGGCGCGATCGCTTTTGATGCGCTCGGGCACAAACCCGATCGATGGGGTAACCGCCTCGATGCGGCTGGCGTCCAGGTCGGGCCATACAGCACCCGAACCAATCACGTTATACCGCTCCGCCGTCAACCAACGCTCGATCGGCTGGTCAGTCGGATTGCTGAGCGCAAATACGATCCAGTTGGGATTAGTACCCGACGTCGCGGCCCGTACCGACATCCGGCCCGTCGTGCCGCCTGCGCCGGCGGCTGTCTCAACCTGGAGACTATCGCCGCGGCCATCATAGAACTCGCCGAGCGTCGTTATCTCGATGCGCTCCTCATCGGGCGTAACAACGATGGGTTTCAAGGCGAACGCCCGACCCGGCAACAGTGCGAGCAAGAAGACTGCGATCAAGAGCGCGAGCAGGCCTGTGCGGCCGCTGAGGCAACGGTTGCTGTCTCGATCTGCCAGCTCGCCCACTTGCATCATCTACGCATCGCCTCCGGAACCTCGCGCGCGAGCACTAAGTCCTCAACGAGGAGAGCGAAGAGTATGTGGTCCTCCCAAGTGCCATTTATCTTCAGAAGGCCGTGCGCGAAGCCTTCGCGCCGGAAACCGTTGCGCTCCAGCACGCGTATAGAAGCTGCGTTTGCTGGCATCGTCGCCGCCTCAAGCCGGTGCAGACGCAGATCATCGAACGCAAAACGCGAGATAGCCTGGACAGCGCGCGTCATGTATCCGCGTTTAGTGTAGGGCAGTCCCAGCCAATAACCGAGCACCGCGGCCTGCGTGACACCGCGACGAACATTCGACAGCGTAACGCCGCCGACGAGCTCGTCATCCGCCTCCTCAAAAATCAAAAACGCGTAGCCCGTGTCCTCGCGGGCCTCGCGCTGATAGTGGCGAACGCGGCGGCGGTAGGCGCTGCGCGTCAGCTCATGGCGCTGCCAATTAGGTTCCCAAGGTCTCAGATGTTCGCGGCTACGCGCCCTGAGCTCGGCCCAAGGGCCATAATCGCTCACTACCGGTGCGCGCAGCACAACCCCGCGTCCATGCACTGCCTGTGCAATGTCTGGCCCTATGCTCGACCTGAGGAATGCCATTCATGTTCCCCTGGAGGGCTAAAGTCCCGCAATGCCTTCTGCATGACGCGCATGTTTCTGCGACTTGCGCCCACTGCCAACGACCGCGATTGAGGGCACGCTCGTTGCAATCGCTGCTGCAAATTCACGAACAAGTTCAGGCGTTACGTCATCGACCTTCTGCATGAGCTCGCCTGTCGAAAGAATACGATCATGGCTCAATAGGTGGCGGGCCATTTGCTCAGCGCGGGCAGAGCATCCTTCCAAAGCCATCAAGAGACCCGCCTTGAGTTGCGCCTTTGCGCGCGAAATCTCCGGGCCGCTCGGCGTCTTATCGGCAGCCCGCTTCATTTCGCTTGCGACCACGTCAATGAGCTCGATCATCATGTCCGCTCCCGTCGCCGCATGAATCCCGAGCAGTCCCGCATCCTTGAGGCCCCACGCGGTGGAGTAAATCGAATAACAAAGGCCGCGCTTCTCGCGGACCTCTTGAAAAAGACGGGAGGACATGCCGCCACCGAACAGGCCGGAGAATACTTGGGCGGTAAAAAATGCATCCTCTCGATAAGATGGACCAGAAAAGCCGATCAACAGATGACTCTGCTCGAACGACTTTTTCGACGTGCGCGTGCCGCCCACGTAACTAACCGGCCCATCGCCCCTTTTGTTACCGCCACTCAGCCCGCCGAATAGGGCCTCAGCGTGGCGGACGACGGTCTTATGCTCGACCGCGCCGGCGGCAGAAATCACCATGTTTTCAGAAAGATAGTGATCTGCGAGAAAGCCTTGAAGATCACCGGCCGTGAGGCGCCTGACGCTCTCAGGTGTGCCTAAGATGGGGCGTCCCACGGGTTGCTGGGGAAAGGCAGCGTCATGCAACAGATCGTAGGCAACGTCGTCGGGGCTATCGCGCGTGGCAGCGATCTCTTGGAGAATGACCTGCCGCTCTCCCTCCAGCTCGGCAGCCCCGAAGGCCGAGTCGATTAGAATGTCGGCGATAAGACCCAGTGCGACACCCTCATCACCCTTTAGGACACGAGCGTAGTAGGCCGTCGACTCCAGGCTCGTGGCAGCATTCAACTCACCGCCAACACTTTCGATTTCCTCGGCTATCTGCTGGGCGCTGCGATGCCGCGTTCCCTTGAAAGCCATGTGCTCGAGAAAATGTGAGATCCCATGCTCGCGCTCGCTCTCGTGACGGGCGCCGACAGCAACCCACAGCCCCAGCGACACCGTCTCCATATGGGGCATAGTTTGCGTAGCGATCCTCAGCCCGTTTGAAAGCGTTGTTACGTCTGGTGTCATCCGCGCTCCTTCACCATTGCGCGCGTCCGCGCCTCCACGTGGCGCTCAATCACAACGAGGTCATTTTCGATGGTCTCGAACCGTTCCTCCTCCGTGAGGAGTCCTGCCAGCCGTTGCGGCAACTGGGGCCTATCGCCCGTGATGTCTTGCATGGCGTCAGGGAATTTGGCGGGACTTGCCGTTCCTAAGACGACCTGTGGCGCCTCGCCCTCGAGCGCACGTTCCGCGGCAACCACGCCGCAGGCAGTATGGGGATCGACCAAGTAGCCTCGTTCAGCCTTTAGGCGGCGGATAACGTCGGCCACGTCGTCCTCGTTGGCGGCGGCCGCCACGAAATCCTCACGCATCACCTCCCTCATTGCGTCCAGCTCAAACCGGTGCGTTTCGCGCAGTGATCTCATCATATCGCGGATTAGCCCGGCATTGCGGCCGGAGGCCTCAAACAGATAGCGCTCGAAATTCGAAGAGATCTGAATGTCCATCGATGGCGAAGCGGTGGCGATGACGTCGCGCATCTCATATGCGCCCGTCGCAAGCGTACGCGGTAGGATATCGTTGACGTTAGACGCGATCGCAAGTTGCGCAACTGGAAGTCCCATGCGTCTAGCCACGTAACCTGCGAAAATATCGCCGAAATTTCCTGTTGGCACCGCGAATGAGACCGCTCGGCGCGGAGCACCGAGCGTCACTGCGGCAACGAAGTAATAAGCGAGTTGCCCGGCGATGCGCGCCCAGTTGATGGAATTTACGCCTGCAAGGCCGACGCGATCGCGAAAGGCATGATCATTGAACATGGCTTTCACGAGCGCTTGGCAATCATCAAACGTCCCGCGAACAGCAACAGCGTGCACGTTGTCATCCTTAGGCGTCGTCATCATGCGCCGCTGCACATCGGATACACGTCCTTCGGGGAACAGGATCACGACATCCACACGCTGAGAACCGCGGAAGGCTTCGATGGCTGCCCCGCCGGTATCGCCCGACGTGGCTCCAATGATCGTGGCGCGCTGGCCGCGTTTAGCGAGCACGTGGTCCATGAGACGCGCGAGAAGCTGCATCGCGACGTCTTTGAAGGCCAGCGTCGGGCCGTGGAAGAGCTCAAGCACCCACCTGTTTTCATCGATCTGAGTGAGTGGCGTCACGTCGGGGTGGCCAAACCGCGCGTAGGCGTCGTGCGCCATATGCGTCAGCTCAGCACGCGAGACCGCACCCACCGTAAAGGGCAAGACAACCTCGACGGCGACATCCGCGAACGATTTGCCTGCAAACGATTCGATTGTCTTGGGTGGAAGGGCTGGCCATGTCTCGGGCACGAATAGGCCACCGTCGCGCGCCAGTCCTGCCAGCAGCACGTCGTCAAAGCCGAGTGGCGATGCCTCACCTCTGGTCGAGATGTAGTTCAAATATCGTGGCCTCTTTTCCTGGAGATCCTCAAATCTTTGGCCCGGCACCCTAGTGTGCGAGCGCGGCGCGAACAAGCAAGCGGGGGCAAGAAACGCCTGGAAACAAACAAGTTTGCTGGCCTTGACCCCAGCCAATCAACGACACCTGCCGTCAAGCGTCAGGGCGGCGCCATCGCGAAACAGCGTAGGCAGCAAAGACGGCGATCAGTGCCGCAGCCAGCCCGTACCAAGTGATGGCGTATTCCAAGTGACGATTGGGCAGTTCGAGGCGCGTGACTCCGCCCTTGGGCCAACCGCCGGGCGCGGGCGGCTCGGCCGCCGCATCGATGAAGAATGGAACGAGCGGTGGCTCCTCCTGGCCGAAGACGGACGTAGCCATGCCGTCAAGATCGCGCCAATACCACAAGTTCTCCGTCACGTCGTTTTCCGGCGTGAACGTGCCGGGTTGTTCAGGGCGGCGCACAAGACCGACGATCTCCACTGCGCCTGTCACCTGGCCGGCTTCGCGCTTGGCTGGGTCTTTAAGCTGTGAAGGAACAAATCCGCGATTAATGAAAACGACGCTGCCGTCGGCACGCTCCAATGGTGTGAAGACGTGATAGCCTGAGCCAAATTTTGAATCGAATGCAAAGAGATAGCGCTCCTTATCGTGGAGAAGCTGTCCTGTAGTCTTAACCCGCAAGTACTCGATGTCCTCGCCAGAGCGCTTCGATCGCTCAGCATTAGCAAGGTTGATGGGCGCGCTATGCGCACGCTGCGCTATGTTCGCGATCAGCCCCTCCTTCCAAGTCAAGCGCTCCAACTGCCATGTACCGAGACGAGCAAGGATCGCGACGCCGGCCAACGTCATGATGACCGGCCAGAGGAGCCCTTTGGATTTCAGCGTGGTTAGCATCGTGATGCAGCAAACGTCCGGCACGCGCTACTTCTGGGCAATGCGGCCCTCCTCTGCCTTGTGCTTGAACTGCAGAGCGATCAGGAGCGCTTTGAGGAAGCGCAGAAGACCAAGTGCAAACAGCGGTGTGAGTGCGCCCCAAAGCACCACGTGCACCCAGACCGCCGGCTCATAGGTGAATTCCACGTAGAGCGCCAGACCAAGCACGAGGAAGCCGAGAATGAAGATCGCGAACACGGCGGGGCCGTCGCCCGTATCGATAAAACGATAGTCCAGCCCGCAATTTTCGCAGTTCTCGCGAAGCTCTAGCACGTTTTTGAAGAGCCGCCCCTTTCCGCATTGGGGGCATCGCGCAAACAGCCCTGCGTAGATTGGTGAAATGGCTTTCGATCGACTGGACAAATTGCGCTCCCAGATCCGCTCTTAAGGGCTGAGAAGTGGGCGGATCAGCACGGCAGCATTTACCACAGCGCCGCCACAGGCGACAGGTGGGGCCGTTGGCAGAATACGACGTGGGGCGGCCACCGGGCCGCCCCCTTGTGAACTCCCTCCGATCGTTGGGAGGTCTGCATCTACTTAGTGTGTGCCAAGGCCGCCTGGATTGGGCCCTGCGCCCCAAACATAGATGCAGGCGAATAGGAACAACCACACAACGTCGACAAAGTGCCAGTACCAGGCTGCCGCTTCGAAACCGAAGTGACCCTTCGGCGTGAAGTGGCCCCACAGCGCACGAATGAGGCACACAAGCAGAAATATCGTGCCGATTATAACGTGTGCACCGTGAAAGCCCGTCGCCATGAAGAACGTCGAGCCGTAGATGTGGCCAGCGTAACTGAAGGCGGCGTGCAAGTACTCATAGGCCTGGAAGCCTGTGAAGATGAGACCGAGGATGACAGTCAGGACAAGGCCAAGCACGAGGCCGCGACGGTCATCTTTTAAAAGCGCGTAATGCGCCCACGTCGCGGTGACACCCGACGTCAACAAGATGAGGGTGTTGAGGAGCGGAACGCCCCACGGATCGAACGTATGCTGGAACACGCCCGGTGTGGCGTCGCCATTCGCGGGGATCGTGACACCGGTGCCATCGGCGGGCGCTGGCGGCCAATGGCCACCCGTCAGTTGATCGCGCGTGACCATGCCGACAAGGTCGTCCGTATTGAATAGGTCGTTAACACCTGCAGGGAACAGCGACGCATCGAAGTACGCCCAGAACCAAGCGACGAAGAACATCACCTCAGACGCGATGAAGAGGATCATCCCGTAGCGGAAGTGCAGCTGGACGACCGGCGTATGATCGCCGGCATTCGCCTCTCGAATGACGTCGCGCCACCAGAAGAAGGCACTCAACGCCACACCAATAAAACCGGCGACAAAGAACCACGGTCCGTTCACGCCGAACAGACCTGCGCCACCACCCAAGGTACGCATCCAGATTACGAGGCCGATGGCCATCACCAGCGCCGAAATCGAGGCGGTGACCGGCCAGGGGCTCGGATTGACGAGATGATAGTCGTGCTCTTTTACGTGCGTCGCGGCCATAGTCTTCTCCCGTAAGCCCCTTTGGTGTTCCCAGTCGATCCATTTCGCCTTTGCGCTGAATTTATTGGTGGGCGCTCGGGCTGCTAGTCTCTCTTCTCGCAAGCGTCTAACGTGACTTTCAAGGTCCTCATGTCTCAGCCATCCGAGCGCGTGATGTTCGATGAATTCTGCCCCGTATTCTGTGCTGGCGCATCGGTACGATAGAAGGTGTAGGAGAGCGTCAGCTCAGACAGGTAACTAGCATCCTCATCGTCGACAATCGCAGGATCGACAAAGAAGGAAACCGGCATGTCAGCGGACTGCCCAGGTTCCAGCGTTTGTTCGGTAAAACAGAAGCATTCAATCTTGTTGAAGTGAATGCCGGCGGCTTCGGGTGTCACGTTAAACACGGCCGTGCCGGTCAACGGTTCATCGGACAAGTTGGTCGCGCGGTAGAAAGCGAGCGCGTTCTCGCCAATCTTGACATCCATGGTCCGCTGCACCGGCTCAAAGCGCCACGCAAGATCCGGGGCGACGTTGGCATCGAAATGCAAGGTGATCGTGCGATCGAGGACCACGTTTGAGGGCTTATCGGCCTTTTGTGTCGTTCCCGCGTAGCCGGTGACCTGGCAATAGAGGCGGTATAGCGGCACTGCCGCAAACGATAGACCGACCATCGACAGCACGACGAATGCACACGTCGCAGCAACGGTGCGATGACGTTTTGCCACCGTCCTGCTCTGCTCTGTGCTGCCCTGCCGCGCCGTCATGACGCTTTCCTTCTCATTCTCATTC
>CAYOPW010000010.1:32094-50059 GCA_964405975.1 uncultured Hyphomicrobium sp. | reverse complement strand
GCCGGGATGACAAGGGGTGTGCTTCGCGCCGCCCGAGTGACAGGTGCAAAGCAAGCAGAGACGACGTTAACGATGAGGCCCGCCCGCACTGCTCCTCTACCCCTGGTCCGTGCCGGGACACCTGCCTCATTTTATACTGCGCCTTGACACACGTGCCAGGCCGGTCAACGTCATGCCATGTTGACACTTTCGCTGCTTCGCCATGCCAAATCCAGTTGGGACCAGCCCGGCCTTGGCGACCACGACCGCCCGCTCTCCAAACGCGGACTTAAGGCCGCACCAAAGATCGGCGCAGCCCTGTCAAGTATGGGCTTGAAGCCGGATCTGGTGCTGTGCTCAGGAGCGGTGCGCGCGCGAGAGACCCTGTCACTCGTTCTACCGGCATTCTCACCCCCTCCACCCCAAGTCGTCTATGAAGACTCCATCTACATGGCGACCCCTGCCGCTCTCCTTATGCGAATCCGCAGCGTCGAGGCCGAGCACAGCGATCGAACGCCCCACCACGTGATGATTGTCGGCCATAATCCTGGGCTGGAAGAACTGGCAATGCTCCTGATTGGCAGCGGCGCCGATGATGACATGACCCGGATTGCGGAAAAGTTTCCCACGTGCGCCGTTGCCATCATCGCGTTTGAAACCGGCAACTGGACGGAGATTGACGCCGGCGCAGGCCGGCTTGAGCACTTCATCATGCCAAGGCACCTGCCTTGACGCTTCATGCCGGCTTCCATACACCCGTGATCAAATACGGGCCACACGCCCTTATGTTATGCCTCGTAAGATTTCAACGAAAGAAGGCGGGGCAACGCATCAAGGTTTCCGAATGCTCATCCTGATCGATAACTACGACAGCTTCACCTATAACCTCGTCCACTTCCTGGGCGAACTGGGTGCTGCGTGCGACGTCATCCGCAACGATAAGATCTCGGCCACCGGCGTATTGAAGAAGAAGCCGCAAGCCATTGTCATGTCGCCGGGGCCTTGCACGCCTAACGAGGCGGGCATCTGTCTCGATCTTATTGCTGAGGCCGATGGCAAAGTTCCTATCCTCGGCGTGTGCCTTGGCCATCAATCGATCGGCCAGGCGTATGGCGGGAAGGTTATTCGCGCGCCGGAACCTATGCATGGCAAGCTCTCCACCGTGCGTCACACCAACAAGGGCGTGTTCAAGGATTTGCCCGAACGTTTCGAGGTGACGCGCTACCATTCGCTCATCGTGGAGCGGGCGAGCCTGCCGGCCGATCTGGAAATCACGGCTGAAACCGGCGACGGCATCATCATGGGGCTACAGCACAAAAAACATCCCGTGCACGGGGTGCAGTTCCACCCCGAAAGCATTGCGTCGGAACACGGTCATGCGCTGCTGGCCAATTTTCTGGAGCTTGCCGGCTTCAGCCCAAAAAGGCGCAACGCCCCGTCCCGGCGCGATGCCGCGTGAGGCTGTCAAATGTCCGCGCCTGAAATCAAAAGCCTGATGCAAAAAGTGGCGACCGGCGCCACTCTCGAAGACGACGAAATCGAAGCCGCACTCGAGGCGATGATGTCGGGCATCGCAACGCCTGCACAGATGGCCGCATTCCTCATGGCACTGCGCGTGCGCGGCGAAACAATTTCTGAGATCACGGGCGCGTGCCGGTTGATGCGTTCTGCGATGGTGCCGGTCGAGGCGCCGCCGGATGCCGTCGACATTGTTGGCACGGGCGGCGATGGCCACGGAACCTACAACGTCTCGACGTGTGCCGCATTGGTGGCGGCCGGTGCCGGTGTTCCCATAGCCAAGCACGGCAACCGTTCCGTTTCCTCGTTGTCGGGTGCCTCGGACGTTTTGACGGCGCTTGGCGTCAAGCTCGATATTCCGCCCGCAACAATCGCACGCGCAATTTCCGGTGCCGGCGTCGGTTTCATGTGGGCCCCGATGCATCATCCCGCCATGAAGCATTGGGCACCGGTACGCGCCGAACTTGGCATTCGGACCCTATTCAATCTGCTTGGGCCCTTATCGAACCCGGCAAGCGTCAGGCGCCAGGTGGTCGGTGTATTCGATGAACGTTGGGTAGAGCCGCTGGCTGAGGTCTTAAAGAACCTCGGCTCCGTACATGCTTGGGTTGTCCACGGCCATGACGGTCTCGACGAGCTGACGACGACCGGCAGAACGCGCGTCGCCGAACTCAAGGATGGCGATATTTCGGTGTTTGACGTCACGCCAGATCTCGCTGGCTTGCCCACTGCAACGCTCGCCGAACTCAAGGGCGGCGACGCCAGCGTCAATGCCATTGCCATTCAAGAGGTCCTTATAGGTAAGCCCGGCCCGTTCCGCGACATTGTGCTCATGAATGCTGCGGCCGCCCTTGTGGTTGCCGACAAGGCTGCAAACCTTGCTGATGGGGCAGATCGAGCCGCCCGCGCCATCGACGACGGTTTGGCTGCGCAAGCGCTCGAAAAGCTTGTTGCGATAACCAACGAAACAGCGTGAAGCCCCGACGCACTGGTGCCCGGCGCCACTCCGCAAAATTGTGCCATATCCCGCTCTAGTCCACGCTAACCTCGTAAATCCCGGGCCTTCAAAGTGCTGGCGGGCAGGTGGCTATTGCGACAAGACGCGCCCAATCGCTTGAAATTCTTCCCTCTTCAATGCTAGCAGTCGCAGCATCTCAACAAACGAAACCTGTTCAACGTTTTAAGGGAACGCCAAATAATGAGTCCGCAGCCCGCCGTATCGCCTCAAGCCGCCTCCAATCAGGTGCCGACGAGTAATCCCAAGGTCCTGGCATTCGTCGACGAAGCCAAAGCGCTCTTCAAGCCCGATGATGTTCACTGGTGCGACGGCTCGAAGGAGGAGTTTCACGCAATGCTGAAGCTCCTGGTCGACTGCGGCACAGCCATTTGGCTCGACCCCGAAAAGCGGCCCAATTCCATTCTGGTGCGTTCCGATCCCGTCGACGTCGCCCGCGTAGAGGACAGGACCTACATTTGCTCGCAAAAGCAAGAGGACGCCGGGCCGACCAACAACTGGTTCGATCCTGCCGAGATGAAGAAGACGATGACGGATCTCTTTGACGGCGCGATGGTTGGGCGCACGATGTACGTGGTCCCCTACTCCATGGGACCTATCGGATCGCCCATCGCCGGCATTGGCGTCATGGTGACTGACAGCGCTTATGCGGTCGCCAACATGCACATCATGACACGCGTCGGCGTTAAGGTCTGGGACGCGCTTGGCCAAAGTGACAATTTTGTGCGCGGTATGCACACTGTGGGGTATCCGCTTCCCACGCCGACATCAGTCGACGTGCCGTGGCCTTGCAACGCCACGAAGTACATTTCGCACTTCCCCGAGACACGCGAGATCTGGTCGTATGGCTCAGGTTATGGCGGCAACGCGCTGCTCGGTAAGAAATGTCATGCACTGCGCATCGCGTCTGTCCAGGCACGCGATGAGGGTTGGATGGCCGAGCACATGCTTATCCTCAAGCTCACCAACCCCGAAGGCAAAGCGAAATTCATCGCCGCCGCCTTCCCGTCGGCCTGCGGTAAGACAAACCTGGCCATGCTCGTGCCTACCATTCCCGGCTGGAAGGCAGAGACGATCGGCGATGACATCTGCTGGATGAAGTTTGGCAAAGACGGACGGCTTTACGCCATCAATCCGGAAACCGGTTTCTTTGGCGTTGCGCCCGGCACGTCAAATGAAAGCAACGCCAATGCCATGAAGACGCTGAGCGGTAACTGTATTTACTCCAACGTCGCACTGACCGATGATGGCGATGTGTGGTGGGAGGAGATGACGGACGAGCCACCAGCACACACCATCGACTGGCGCCGGCGTTCCTGGAAGCCCGGCGTCGGACGCACCGCGGCCCATCCCAATGCGCGCTTTACAGCACCTGCCGGTCAATGCCCGGTTATCGCGCCGGAGTGGGAAGATCCCAAGGGTGTGCCGATCGACGCCATTCTATTCGGCGGCCGGCGTGCCTCCGTTGTGCCGCTGGTGACCGAGGCCCTGGACTGGAACCACGGCACCTTCCTTGGCTCGATCATGGCGTCGGAAAAGACCGCAGCAGCAGCCGGCAAGGTCGGCGACCTGCGCCGCGACCCCATGGCGATGCTGCCCTTCTGCGGTTACAACATGGGCGATTACTTCGCCCATTGGCTGAAGATGGGTGAAAAGGGCGGCGCCAAGATGCCGAAGATCTTTTACGTCAATTGGTTCCGCAAGAGCCCGGAAGGCAAATTCATGTGGCCGGGCTATTCGGAAAACAGTCGCGTCTTGAAGTGGATCTTTGAGCGTTGCGATGGAACCGCCGAGTCTGTCGAGACGCCCATTGGTAAGCTTCCTGCCGAAGGCGCGCTTGACGTTAATGGTCTCGACGTTGCGCCGGAAACGATGAAGGCGCTGAACGCGGTCGACGCTGAGGGCTGGAAAGCCGAGTTGCCAATGATCCGCGAACACTTCGCGACGTTCGGCAGCAATTTTCCTAATACGTTGAAAGAGCAGCTATCGGCCCTGGAAAGCAGGCTCGGCTAAACGCAGGTTTCGCGAAAAGCCGGCGTAGGCCGAGGCAAGTTGGTTTGCCTCGGCCTTTTTGTTGTTTTGTAGCGGACGCGCGTTTGCACCCGCACTCAGCGAACTATTCGGACTTCGCCAACGCGCCTGCCAGCATCTCGGAAATGATGCCGAAGACGGCGCCCACAACCAACGAAATGGCAATGACGACGGCTGGGTTCTCCAACGTCGGCATGGACAAGTTGGCCACGCCGTTAGAGGTAAGCAGCGCGAAAGCAACCGTAGCTGCATAGCCGTACACCGTTGCGGGGATCGCCGAGAAAATCGGAATGTTGGACCCAAGGATCATGATGCCAACGCCGATCGCCACGCAGATGCCGGCCCAGACGGGCGGGCTCAGTGAGTCAGCTAAACCAATATTGGCGAATGCCAACAGTGTCAGCGCGCCCCAGACCACGCCCCACACGTTAGCAAGCACGCTTGAGACGAAACCTTCGCCTTTGCCACCGCAGTGGTAGAAACTTGCCCACCCAATGAAGGCTGCCCAAATTTGCAGGCCCAACATGAGTGGATCGGAAAGGAACAAGTAAGTCGCAATACCACCGAGCAGGCCGATGCTAATTGCTAGTGCCGTGATAAGACCCATCGTTTTAACTCCCCCAGATTGACCGGCCGGACATGCATTGCCGTGTTGTGATTCGTTCCAGCCGAAGGGGATAATAGACCGGATTGGTGTGTCATATTCGCAACGCGCCTAATTTCCGTGCATATCTGCAAGCACATTGCCGCAAGGTGCGGCAAGTGCGGACGGTGGCAAACCGTAAAGGCTGCTGCTTTGGGCGGAAGGTACTCTTGGCTTAGGCGGCGGGGGCCAGTTCACCAATGCTCGCGGCGTCATGGTCTTCGACCGGGCGCGATATGAAAGCCTCCGCGTGGTACCAGCCTTCAGCCTCCAGGCCGCTCGCATCTACGCCTAACTCGGACAGTCTTTGCAGGACGTGCTCCTGCTCTTCGTTACTTGCAAAACGGCGCTGTACGAATGTCTGGTTCTCGACCTTTTCAGTGACGTATCCAAAGTCTTCCAGCACCGTGCCGATTTCGTCGAAGGGAAACATGCGCAACACGAAGTGCGTCATCCAAGGCTTTTGGGGCGCGTTAGCGTCAAGTATTCGCTTCAGGGTTTTCTTGCCGACGTATCCAATGCAGCCCGTAGAGATTACGAGGTCAGCTTCATCCAGCACCGCGGCAGCTTCTGGGGCCGGCGGGCCGGCTTCCAGGTTGGCCGCGATCCCATCGTCAAGAAGGTGGGCCTCGACAGCGTAATCAATGGCACTTTTTGAAATATCGAGGCCGACGACCTCAAGCTCCGCATCCTTGATGCGCTCGTCCATCAAGGTTTGATCGTGCGCTAACAACTGATTTCTCTGAGTACTTCGTCCCGCCTGAGAAGCATAGAGGTCGTAAAGCTGACCCATTTTCAAGTCGCACTTCAGTATTGCGGCATTAACCCCATAGGAACACCCCACATCGAGGACACGGACCTTATCCTTCTCATGGGAATGCCGATAGGCGTTGATGACCCGCTGAAATACGGGCTTTGCGGTCTCGGGGATCTGATAATCCAAATGCTTTAACGTAGAATAATAACGTCTTGGGTCAGGTTTATTGTAGATGTCCGTAATGTCAATCTTGCCTGTTTCATCCAACTCAAAGGTTTCTGCGGTGCTCACTGTGCGTCCTTACTTGATTATTGCTTGGGAATGCAAGCAAGCGCATTTCCAACGAGGGCTGAGAGATCTCAAGATTTGGAATTTGTGTAGGTGGAATACAGGCCTAAGCTTTGAAAGTCAATTCGCTGCAACTGCGAAATTGCGCGTTATCGTCGGCGCGAGACCAAGGCCTCGAATGCCATCAACCAAGGACGCCCATTCAAGTTAATGCTGCGGAGCGTCCACTCTTTTTTCCGGCGCGTTGTTATTCCCCGCAGGCTTGCTTTGCCACTCGGCAGCAACCGCTTTCACCGTGTTGAACAGCGCCACCATCACCTGAGCTGCCATCCAATCGCGCAATTGCGTAACGTAACGCACACCCCGCGCCGTTCCCATGACGCTCCGCTTAAGGGCCTGCATACAGGTATCTCGATCACCCCGCCCTTGAGCGCACATAATACCGACAAAGAATTTCGTTTTGCCCAGGCCCTGCTCGGCGGCCTTCAAGTACCAAGCGTGTGCTTCGTCATAGTCTTGCGCGCCACCCTGACCCTTTGCGTACATAATGCCGAGGTTGAACTGCGCATCAGCGTCGCCCTGCTCGGCGGCCTTTGAGAACCACAAACGCGCTTGGACGTAGTCCTGGGCGCCGCCCTGGCCCAAGTCGTACATCAGGGCCAGATTGTATTGTGCCGCAACGTGGCCCTGCTCAGCGGCTTTCAAGTACCACTTGCGTGCCTGACTATGGTCCTGCGCAACGCCGTTGCCATTGGCATACATCACACCGAGGCAGTATTGCCCCCTCGCGTCGCCCCGCTCGGCGTCAATGAGCGTTGCCTTGAATTCCTCCTCTTGATGCCTTGCTTCATCAAGCGGCTCTAGCAGCGCCAGCGCTCCAGAAGGCGCAGCCAGGAGCAAGAGCAGTGCGAACAGCGCTCGCGTAGTGCCCCCCACCTCATGATCTTCCCCCCGACGGAACCACATCACTGAATTTCGCACCCTCAGTTGGGATATTTGCAAGGAGACGGACCCTCAAGTACGCACTGTTTCCGCACTTAGTATTAAGAAGGACACCCTTGCCGCCGGACGACGGCCCGCCACGCCCCCGCCCCCGGTAGCAAGTGCTGCGCGCCTCACGTATTCTCCCCCGCCATGGCTGATATCCTAGAGAAAATCACGCGCTACAAGCTGGACGAGATTGCGCGCGCCAAGCACCGCGCCCCGCTCCATGTACTCGCCGAGCTGGCGCGCAGCGCGCCGCCCGTGCGCTCATTTGCCGGAGCGATCGAAGCCAAGCTTCGCGCAGGCCAGCCTGCACTCATTGCGGAGGTGAAGAAAGCCAGCCCATCCAAGGGCCTCATCCGCGCCGATTTCGATCCCCCAGCGCTCGCCAAGGCCTATGAGGCCGGCGGGGCTGCCTGTCTTTCGGTTCTGACTGACGGCCCCTCTTTCCAGGGTGCGCCCGAATACTTGACGCACGCGCGCGCGGCAACGTCGCTGCCAGCTTTGCGCAAAGACTTCATGCTCGACACCTATCAGGTCGTTGAAGCACGCGCTTGGGGCGCCGACTGCATCCTCATCATCCTGGCTGAGGTCGATGATGCGACGGCACATGACCTCGCCTCGGCCGCCAAGGATTGGCGCATGGACACCATCGCCGAGGTCCACGACGCCAGCGAATTGGAGCGCGCGCTGAACCTTGATTGCCGGCTCATCGGCATCAACAATCGTAATCTCAAAACGTTCGAGACGACGCTGACGACAACCGAGGAGCTGGCCCCTCGCGTGCCCTCCGATCGCATCGTTGTAGGCGAAAGCGGGATCTTCACCAGCGGCGACATCGCGCGCTTGTTACGTGCGGGTGTTGCAACATTCCTCGTGGGCGAGAGCTTGATGCGCCAAGACGACGTAACGGCGGCCACACGCTCGCTGCTTGCGCCGGCTGCCGTTTAGAGACTAAAGACTACGACATGACCAAAAGTAATCGGCTAAGCCACCTAAACGAAGCAGGCGAAGCCCACATGGTCGATGTGTCGGACAAACCGGTGACGGCACGCACAGCTATCGCCGAAGGCTTCATTGCCATGAGGCCGGAAACGCTGGCGTTGCTTAAAAGAGGTGATGCGCCCAAGGGCGACGTACTCGCCACTGCGCGCATCGCCGGCATCATGGCGGCCAAACGCACACATGAATTGATCCCGCTCTGCCATCCCCTCGCGCTGGCCAAAGTTACCGTCGATCTGGAAACAAATAGCCAGCCTCCCGGCGTGCGCGTTATTGCCGAGGTGAAAACCACAGGAAGAACAGGCGTGGAGATGGAGGCGCTGACGGCGGTCTCGGTCACCTGTTTGACGATTTACGACATGCTGAAAGCTGTCGATCGCACCATGTCCTTTGAGGGCATTCGCTTAATTGAGAAGTCCGGCGGACGCTCAGGTGATTACCGGGCCGAGCCGGCGCGCGGGCAGGGCTCTTAAGTAATGGCACTCCTCTCCGTTGATGAGGCGCTTGCGCGAGTCGTGGATGGCGCCTCTCCTACGGCGGCCGAGAGCGTGCCGCTACTCGCCGCTCACAACCGCGTCCTCGCTCAAGATGTCATTTCAAGACTCACTCAGCCACCGTTCAATGCATCAGCCATGGACGGCTATGCCGTGTGCGCGCGTGATATCGCAACCGTGCCAGCGTCATTGAGGATTGCCGGAGAGTCGCATGCGGGATGCAGGTACGCAGGTGCAGTCGAAAGGGGTACCGCCGTGCGCATTTTCACAGGCGCACCGTTACCCGAAGGAACAGATACGGTTGTCATCCAGGAGAACACTGAGCGCGAGGACAACACAAACACCGTCGTTATTCGAGAGGCACCACACCCCAGCGCCAACGTTCGCGACATGGGCGGTGACTTTCGTAAAGGACAGACGCTGCTCACCGCAGGACGCCTCATTGATGCGCGCGCCATCACACTCGCCGCAGCCGCCGGTCATGCCCAGCTTTCCGTCCGGGTGAAGCCAAGCATTGTGATCCTGGCAACAGGTGATGAGCTGGTTGAGCCAGGCGTGGTACCCGGCCCCGATCAAATTGTGGCCTCCAACACGTATGGGCTCGCCGCGCTCGTTGAGCGAACCGGTGGATCGCCCGAAATTCTCGGCATCGCACGTGACGCGCCGGGCGCGATTGACGCTAAGTTGCAAACAGCCGCCGGCGCAGATGTGCTTGTCACCATCGGCGGTGCTTCGGTTGGCGAACGCGATCTTGTGCGGGCTGCGTTGGAGGCGCGCGGCATGGCGCTCGACTTCTGGAAGGTCGCCATCCGGCCCGGCAAGCCGATGCTTTTCGGCCATATGGAGGCAACGCGCGTCCTGGGGCTGCCGGGCAATCCCGTCTCGTGTCTCGTCGCAGCACGCGTGTTTCTCGTCCCGCTCATCTACCGCTTTCTTGGACGCACTGATTCGCCATTGCAGGAGACAACCGCCACAATCGCCCACGATCTACCGGCCAATGGTCCACGCCGGCATTACATGCGGGCCAAGCGCCAACCCGGTGAGTCCAACCCACCTCGCGTTAGGGTGCTGCCATCCCAGGATAGCGCCCATCTTACGGGGCTTATGGCGGCTGACGTGCTCCTTGTGCGCCCACCCAACGCGGTCGCCCAGACCGCCGGCACGGAGGTCTCTGTAATATCGCTCGATTTTTGAATTCCCCCGCTTTTCGGGCCCCTCTTGCGGAACGCGACGCGAACGGCTAGGGTACGTTCATGCTTTGTCCATGCTGCCGCGGGAGACAATTCCCTATCGACGCACCACGGCACCAGGCACTGGAGGGTCAATGCTAACGGAAAAACAAAAAGAGCTTCTGCTCTTCATCCATGCCCGCATGCAGGATTCGGGCGTGCCTCCGTCATTCGACGAGATGAAGGACGCGCTCGACCTCAAGTCAAAGTCGGGCATTCACCGTCTCATTACGGCGCTGGTGGAGCGCGGCTTTATCCGCCGTCTGCCCCATCGCGCACGGGCCATAGAGGTCATTCGTCTGCCTGAGAATGCGGAACAAGGTGCCGGTCAGCGCCGCGCCGGCTTCCAGCCAAGCGTGATCGAGGGCAGCCGCATCCACGACGTAAGTGCGCCGCCTTCAACTGTCATCGACAGCCGCACGGTGTCCGTGCCCGTCATGGGGCGCATTGCGGCCGGCACCCCCATCAGCGCCATCCAGAACCACAGCCACGATATCGCCTGCCCGCCCGACCTGCTCACCAATGGCGAGCACTTCGCCCTAGAGGTAAAGGGCGATTCTATGATCGAAGCCGGCATTCTTGATGGCGATGTCGTCGTTATTCGCCGATGCGACACGGCTGAGAACGGCGATATTATCGTAGCGCTGGTGGATCGGGAGGAGGCAACACTCAAACGGCTACGCAAGAAGGGCACCACAATTGCCCTCGAAGCCGCAAATCCCGAATTCAAGACCCGCATCTTCGGGCCCGATCAAGTTGACATTCAGGGTCGCCTTGTCGGACTGCTGCGGCGCTACTGAGATTTCGACGCGCGCTTTTTACTGAATCGCGTAATTGGTCGCGGCGACCAGGGCCGGACTCCGCGCGTTTGCGCAACCGTCTCGACGCGAATGCGCCCATTCTCTTCAATGTAAATCGCGTGCGTACCGCCCCGGCGCACGGCGAAAAAATCGATCAGCACTGCAGGACCATCGCAGCCCCGCGGATTGGCAAAGCTGGCAATCAGAATTTTTGCGTGCTGGCAGTCATCCCCTAGGGCGGCGGGATGGCGGGCGACCGCAACCGTCACATCTTTCACTAAGGCACGACAGCCAACCGCGTCACATCTCATCCCCGCCGCCCTCGTTGCCTCTATTGGCGCTCGTGTATCACCATCGTGCTCCAGCCAACGAATGAGCTCGTACGACGGACGTCGCAAACCCACCGCTGAAAGACGTTCGTTATCACTGCGCACGGCCACAAGCGACCCATCGCGTGCAATCAAAACATCTGGCCGCTGCAAGGTTGGCGCGAGCGCGATGCCCGCGGCAATCAACGCGGCGCCCAACAATCGCCAGCGCGTTTGCCAAAGCGCCATCCAAAGCCCGCCGGCGACCATCAACAGAAACGCAAACGTAGGCATGGCGGGAATGCGCCCAACTGCGCCTGGGAGATTCCCGACGCGATCAGCAACCAACACCATACCTTTGATGCCGAGCCCCATGATCCAAAGTGGCAATGCCTCAAGGCCAAGCGGCATGGCTATAAGTGTTACCAGCGCGGCCGGCATCACGACTAGGTTGCATAGCGGAATGGCAAAGAGGTTTGCGAGCACTGCGTACTGCTGGCTCTGATGGAAATGGTAAGCGGCGAATGGCGCCACCGCAGCGCTCGCCACCAACGTCGACAGCACGATGCCTACAAAGAATAACGCAAGCTGCGTGTGCGGGCCGCGCCCAACGAATGCCCTCTCACCTGGCTGGCGGAACGCTTCATAGAAAGCAACGAGGCCGACAACAGCCGCAAACGACATCTGGAAGCCAATATTGAATAGGCTCTCTGGGAAGAGGATCAGGATCACAAGCGCCGCGAGCACCACGTTGCGCAACGCAAGCGCGGGCCTGTCCAGCACGACGGCGAGGAACATGATCGATATCATGATCACTGAGCGCACCGTGGCAAATGTCGCCCCGGAAATCAGCAAGTAGCCGAACGCGGCGGCAGTCGCGGCAACGGCAGCCCATTTCTTGATCGGATAGCGCAAAGCCAGAGGGGGGACGGCTGCAAGGCAAAATCTCACAAGAAAAAACACGGAGCCTGCCATGATCACCATGTGCAAGCCTGAGATCGAAAGGACGTGGAACAGCCCCGACGCGCGAAATGCTGCATTAGTTTCCTCCGAGATGCCCCCGCGCTCCCCGGTAATGAGCGCGTTCGCGATGGCACCCGGCTGTCCTGGAAGCGCTGCCGTAATACGCCGGCCGATTGCCTGGCGCACCCGTTCAACCACCGCCGACAACTGCAAATCAAACGGTGATGGTCCTGCCTGCGTGTCCGGTTGGGGAGTTGAGCGGGCGTAGCCAACTCCGCCCAACCCGTCGAACCAGGCTTGACGCGCAAAATCAAAGCCGCCGGGAAGCGCGGGAGCCGACGGCGGCATTAATGTCGCCCGCAGCCTTATCGCGTCACCAGGTCTAAGATTGCTAGCCTGCCCGTTCGTCGAAAATCGAACGCGTCGCGGGTAGGATCCCCGCCTCTCATCGCCGAGGGATACAACGCGCATCGTGACGCGCTGCCCGCGCTTGACGCGCGGCTCAACACGCTCAACAAATCCGCGCACATCGGTCGTGATCTGGCGCGAAAGAACCGGAGCGCGCACCCATTCCACCCGGAGCTTTGCCAGGGCAAAACCAAGCGTTATCGCCAGTAGGGAGCCGGTGATAAGCGTCATAAATACGCTGCGGGGTGCCACCGCTTTGACGGCAACTGCTATGGCCAAGGGCGCGAGGGCTGCGATCAGTGAGGGCTCATGGGGCAGCCAGAAATAAAGCCCTATGCCCGCACGCAAAAGCACCGGGACCCAAAGAAACCAGCGCTCCCGCTCCGCCTCCAATCGACGCAGCAGTGACACAAGCGGGCGTAAGTCCTGATGCGCCTCGCTTTCCAGTAGGCTCATCGCCCTTTTTCCCCCGTTCGATTGGAGCCCCTTACCGATCTGGCATCCTTATGCTACACGGCTGGCACATCTCCCGCATCCCAACGGCAATCGATCCTCAGATGTCTGATCAGACACGCAGCGCCAGCGCGCCGGTCGTGCGGTTCGCCCCGTCACCAACCGGCTTTTTGCATATTGGTGGCGCACGTACGGCGCTGTTCAACTGGCTTTATGCCAAAGGCCGCGGCGGCACATTTCTTTTGCGCATCGAAGATACCGATCGCCAACGCAATACTGATGAGGCCGTTGCGGCCATAATCGATGGTCTCAAATGGCTAGAACTCGACTGGCAGGATGAACCGGTCTCCCAATTCGCACAGGCACATCGCCACCGCGCCGTTGCCGACGAGCTCCTTAAGAATGGACACGCCTATCGCTGCTACCTCACGCTTGCTGAACTCGATGAAATGCGCAAGTCGGCGGAGGCCGAAAAGCGTCCGCTTGCCATTCGCAGCCCGTGGCGCGACCGCGATCCCAAAGAGGCACCCACTGACGCGCCTTTCGTGATCCGCCTGAAGACACCGGACGAGGGCGAGAGCATTATTGACGATAAGGTGCAGGGCCGCGTCGTGTTTGCCAACAAGGATCTTGATGACTTTATCATCGTGAGGAGCGACGCAAACCCCACGTACAATCTCGCCGTGGTCGTTGACGACCACGACATGGGCGTGACCCATGTCATTCGCGGCGTCGACCATCTGACCAACGCCGCGCGCCAGCTTCAGATTTATAAGTCCATGGATTGGGATGTGCCGGAGTTCGCACATGTGCCGCTCATCCATGGTCCCGACGGCGCAAAGCTGTCGAAACGCCATGGTGCGCTCGGCGTCGAAGCCTACCGGGAGATGGGCTATCTCCCCGCAGCGCTGCGCAATTACCTCGTCAGGCTTGGGTGGAGCCACGGCAATGATGAGATCATTTCGACCGGACAAATGATCGACTGGTTCGATTTCGACGCCATCGGCCGGTCGCCGGCACGTTTTGATTTTGCCAAGTTGGAAGACCTCAACGGTCACTACATAAGATCCGCAGACGACCTGGAGCTTATGCAGCGTTTGGAGGATATACTGCCGCACGTGGAGAACGGCGCTGAAATCTTGGAACGGCTTGATGCAAATACGCGCGCCAAGCTCATGGCAGCTATCCCCAGTCTCAGAGAGCGGGCAAAGACGCTCAGGGAGCTATTGGAGGGTGCGCGTTATCTCTTTACTGAGCGCCCCATCGGACTGGACGACAAAGCCGCCAAGCTGCTGGATGCCGAGGCGCGTAAGAGACTATCGGAGCTTTTGCCTAAACTCGAGGCAATCACCAACTGGGACGCGACAGGCCTGGAGGACGTCGTGCGTGCTTTTGCGGAGACGGCAGGCGCTAAACTCGGCAAGGTGGCCCAGCCGCTCAGAGCCGCGCTGACGGGTCGCGCCGTCTCGCCGCCAGTCTTCGACGTCATGGCCGTTCTCGGACGCGATGAAGCACTGGCGCGGATCCGCGACCAGGCCGATTAACCCTACCCAGTCGCACACGGCTTAGTGCGGTGCCTCAGATAAACAGTTTTGCACGTGTCTGGCGGCTATGTTGCGCTGCGGAAAAATCGTGTAGAAGGGGGTGGGATCATCAGATTGCTCGCCGGCCCCATTTCCAGCGCCAGAACTGGAAAATGCTCACACAAAGGAACTAGTGTACCGGAGTTCTCAGGGGGGTGACCCCCGAGTACATGAAGACCCATTTTCGCAATCAGGTTTCGCAGGGAGACGCGCCATGAATGTCCACGATCGGCCCGACGACGCGCCCGGCTCCGAGACCAATGCAGATCTCGTACTCAATGGCAATACGACGCAATTGCCCGTGCGCGCAGGCACGCTCGGCCCAAACGTGGTCGATGTCTCGCGCCTTTATCGCGACACAGAATGCTTCACTTACGATCCTGGGTTCACGTCAACGGCCAACTGCGTCTCGCGCATCACATACATCGATGGTGATAACGGCACCCTTCTCTACCGCGGCTACCCCATCGACCAGCTAGCGGATCACTCCAACTTCCTTGAAGTCTGCCATCTGCTGCTCTACGGCGATTTACCGACGAAAGATGCCTACGCCGCATTCAGCAACACAATCACGCGCCATACGATGCTGAACGAGCAGATGACCCGATTTTTCACCGGGTTTCGGCGTGACGCGCATCCAATGGCAATCATGGTCGGCGTGGTCGGCGCGCTGTCGGCATTTTATCATGACTCAACCGATATCAGCGACCCCGAGCAGCGTGCGATCGCAAGCCATCGCATGATTGCCAAAATGCCGACGATTGCGGCGATGACCTACAAGTACTCGTTGGGTCAGCCCTTCATCTACCCGCGCAACGACCTCGATTACACGGCCAACTTTCTGCAAATGTGCTTCGCGATTCCCTGCGAACCCTATCTTGGCAACCCGGTTTTGACGAAGGCGCTCGATCGTATCTTCATCCTGCACGCCGACCACGAGCAAAATGCCTCGACATCGACAGTGCGTCTTGCCGGCTCGTCCGGCGCCAATCCATTTGCCTGTATCGCGGCCGGAGTTGCTTGCCTGTGGGGACCGGCGCATGGCGGTGCGAACGAGGCAGCGCTCAACATGCTCGCCGAGATCGGCAGCGTCGATCGCATCCCGGAATACATCGCCAAAGCCAAGGATAAAGACTCCGGTTTCCGGCTAATGGGCTTTGGTCACCGCGTATACAAAAACTATGATCCGCGCGCGAAGGTCATGCAGCAGACCTGTCACGAGGTGCTCGACGCTCTGGGCACGGCCAACGAACCGTTGCTTGAGGTCGCCATGGAGCTGGAGCGCATCGCATTGCAGGATGAATACTTCATCGAGAAGAAGCTCTATCCCAATATCGACTTCTACTCGGGCATCACGCTGCGCGCCATGGGCTTTCCTGTTTCAATGTTCACCGTGCTGTTTGCGGTCGCGCGAACTGTTGGCTGGATTGCCCAGTGGAAGGAAATGATTGAGGACCCCGAGCAGCGCATTGGCCGTCCTCGGCAGCTCTATATGGGCGAAACCGAACGTCAATTCGTTCCGCTGGACGAACGCGCATAGCTCCTGCGCAAAGCCTTTCCGGTATTATTGAGCTGCGTGGCGGCCCTGCTTGGCGTAATGCAGTACAACTTCGGCTGCAGCATCACTCGGCGTTCCGTGCGAAAGCGCTAATCGCTGAGGGATCTTCTCAAGCGCCGTGAGTTGCCGTGCACGTTCGGGCGTGTTTTTGAGCAAAAGCTCCATCTGGGCAGCAAGTAAATCTGGCTCACACTCTTCTTGGAGCAGTTCAGGAAAGACGGTTTCACCCAGAACCAGATTGGCGAGCACCACGGTGGGCACATTTACCAGAGAGCGCAGAAAAGACGCCGTGATTGGATCGACACGATAGGCGACGACCATTGGCGTACCGGCAAGTGCCAGTTCCAGCGTCACTGTGCCTGAAGCGGTGAGTGCCGCATGTGCCAGCTTGAAAGCGCGGAACTTGTCCTCCTCGCCCTCGATAAGGGCTGGTTTCACGCTCCAAGATTTCAATCGCGACGCAATGAGGGCACGCAGATGCGGCAGCGCCGGAATAATAACCTGTGGGGTAAGGACGCCTTCGCTCAGGCGCTCGACGGCCAATCCAAAGGGCGCCATGAGACGGCCCACCTCTGAAGAGCGGCTGCCCGGCATAACAACGAGGATCGGGCGCTTTGGATCTAAGTTCAGTCTCTCAGCCAGCGGAGCTGGATCCAGCTCGCGCATCCAATTGAGCCGCTCAATCAATGGGTGCCCGACATACGTGCATGAAGGACCACCCAAACGGTCGTGCGCTTCTGGTTCGAAGGGCAGCAGCGCCATAACGTGATCAATGTAGCGGCGCATCTTGCGGGCGCGCCCGCGCCGCCACGCCCACACGCTGGGTGACACGTAGTCGATGATTGGCACGGTTGGCGCACGTTTGCGGATCCGTTTGGCGATGGGGTGGGTGAACTCCGGCGCGTCGATGATAACGACAGCATCGGGCTCGGCGGCGACGGCCGCATCAACCGTACGATAGACGCGGCTCACAATGCGTGGCAATCGTGGGAGGATCGACATCGGCCCCATGACAGCCACGTCAGTTAACGGAAACTGCGAGGCCAGACCCTCTTGCTCCATCAACTCGCCACCGACGCCGAGATAGTGCACCCGGCCTTGGGAGCGCGCGTTTATTGCGGCCATAAGCTTGGCGCCCAATGCGTCGCCTGAATGCTCGCCGGCCACAAGAAACAAGCGTAGATCATGCGTGCCAGCGACGCGCGGTGCCGCCGAGTTACGCTCGCGCGCTGCGACGCCATGTTCGGCAATCTTATTCCTTGCCCTCATACGTCCCTCAGCGGTTCTCTCCTCTCAACACTACCATGAACATACCCAGCCGGTTGGCTTCCTCAGCGGCCTTCTGGACCTCGTGCGAACGTTCGCCGATGAGTGCAAGTCCGGCAAGGCCTGCGGCTGCGGCACTTGCGACAGCCGCTGGAAGATCCGCTTCTTGTGTTAGTACGGCAACGCCTGCGCGGCGCGCCGAGTACCACCGCCCCCATTGTTGCAAACCCTTCGCGCGCTGCAGAACGCTGACCACACCTTCGCCGGCCTCGACAGCAATTACATGTTGGCCGGCAACGACCAACACTTGGGCCGGCGCCAATGGCGCCAATGCCCAAAGAACAGCAGCCCCTTTGCTGGCATCGATGCGTTGTCGGCGCCGTGGGGCGTGGCGGCCAATCTTTGCAAACTCCCAGCTATGGGGGGCGTGCAAACGTTCTTGCTTGTCCGTAGGTTGATCCTCAAAGCCTTGAACGAATAGCCCCGCTTCATCTGCGCGGCGGACAAGCGTGGCGCGCTCAGCGGCGAGCGCGCCGCCGGCCAGAACCGCAATACCTGCAAGCCCCGCCTGCGCAGCGCGCGAAATTGTAGCAGGCCCGATTGCCGGAAGATCGACGCGCAGCTCTTGGCCGGGCTTCGGCCGCTTGACAAGGATGCCCTTACCTTGCCGTTGCCGTTGCCGTTGC
>CAYOPW010000010.1:28516-31994 GCA_964405975.1 uncultured Hyphomicrobium sp. | reverse complement strand
TTGCCGTTGCCGTTGCCGTTGCGCACAGCGCGCCATCATCGCATCCGTGCCTTCAACCCCTTCGATCGCCAAGACGCGGCCGCCTGCAACAATCACCGCTTGACCAACATCGAAGGGGCCCAGCGCGCGCACAATCGAAAATCCAAGCGCAACGTCTTGTTCTTGCGCACCGTCTGCTGCGATGCGCCCCAACGGCCCTTTATCCGCGAGCAGCTCTGGCGCGACGCTGGCAGGCGCCACGACCGTAAAACCTTTTTGTTCGAAGAAGCGCACAACGCGCGTCAAAACGCTGTCGTCGCCGCCTGCCGTAATGATGCGCAGAATCGCTGGAAGATTCCATATAAACCCTAGATCGGGCCGCAATGCTCCAAGGTCGGGACGGCGCACGGATCCAACGATAACAATTTCACGACAGCCCGCATCCTTGAATGCGCGCATAATGCCGCCAACCTGACCCCAGCCGACAGTCGTCACGGGGAACGTTGCAAGATCGTCATCGACCTCGCCGGCAATTGCGACGATGTGCACGCGATCACCGCGCGCCGTAATATGATCGGCGATCTCTCGGGGCAGACTTCCGCCGCCCGCCAGAATCCCGATGGCCCGATGGGCGACGGACATCGCCCTCCTCCCTCAGGACTCGCCCGATTCCCGCGGTGTGCACAGGCTGCGCTTGCCGCCGACACGGATGAATTCGAGAATCTCTTGGACGATCGGATGCGTGGCAAACTCTTGCGCCACGTCGTCCATCCGCTCCGTCAACGTGCCTTCCTGTGCGAACAACAGGCGATAGGCACGACGCAGATCGTGAATGTCGTTACGCGAGAATCCGCGCCGCTGCAGGCCGACGATATTAAGCCCGGACAAATACGCCCGGTTTCCCAGCGCCATACCATAAGGAATGAGATCGTTCTCAAGACCCGACATCCCGCCAATGAAGGCGTGTGCGCCAATGCGCCCAAACTGGATGACGGCCGCACCGCCTCCCAAGATCGCAAAGTTGCCGACCACGCAATGGCCGGCCAGCATCACGTTGTTGGAGAAGACGACATCGTCGCCGACGTGGCAGTCGTGGCCGACGTGTGAGTTGGCCAGGAAAGCACAGCGATCGCCAACGACGGTCTCCATGCCCCCGCCCGCCGTGCCGGGGTTAATGGTAACCCCTTCCCGAATGATGCAGGCTTGGCCGATCTTCAACGTCGAGTGTTCGCCTTTGTACTTCAGGTCTTGGGGCTGGTGCCCGATGGAGGCAAACGGGAAAATGCGTGTTCCCGCGCCGATGGTGGTGTGTCCAGCAACGACAGCGTGGCTAATGAGCTCTACGCCATCGCCCAACGTTACCTCTGAGCCGACGACGCAATAGGGCCCAACCTTGACGTCCGCGCCCAGTTTGGCCCCGGCTTCGATTACCGCGGTGGGATGAGTTGTCATTTCACCCATTCTTACCCGCCGCGAATGCCCGGGCGTCCGCCGTATCGGCCAGCATGGCGCTGATCTCAGCTTCGGCTACGATTTGACCTTCGACTTTGGCCTCCCCTCCAAAACGCCAAACGCGGCCGCGACTGCGGATCTTACGCACGTGGTAGTGCAGTTGGTCGCCCGGCAGTACTGGTTTCCTAAACTTGGCGCGATCGATCCCCATGAAATAGACGAGCTCTGCCCTGTAGTTCTCACCGAGGTTGTGCACGCAAAGTGCCCCTGCGGTTTGCGCCAAGCCTTCGATGATGAGCACGCCCGGCATCACTGGAAATTGCGGAAAATGTCCCTGAAAAAATGGCTCGTTGATCGTGACGTTCTTGACGCCGACGCAACTCTCGTCGCCGTTCATGTCATACATGCGATCGAGCATGAGAAAGGGATAACGGTGCGGCAAGAGCTTCAAGACGCGAATGATATCCGCCGTTCCGAGCTCCGTTTTTGCGGTCGCCTCGTCCATTGTCGTCACGCTCCGTGCATCATCAAGTCTTGCCCTTCCCAAATGCTAGCGGCTGCACCCTCAGCTGCGCCGCCTTGAGTGGGCTATTTATCATGTTTCCCCGCCATCCGGGATAAGAAGGCGAGTTCCCGGGCCCACTGCTTCAGCGGGCGCGCTGGCGTCCCGCCGACACGCGCCCCTGCGGGCACATCCTCCTTCGGGTGCGACGTGCCCGCGACTTGGGCCCCGCTCCCAATCTTGATATGGCCAACGGTGCCTGACTGTCCTCCCATCACGACGAAATCGCCAAGCTCGGTGGAACCCGAGATTCCCGTTTGGGCAACAATCACGCAATGGCGCCCGATAATGACGTTGTGCCCGATCTGCACGAGATTATCAATTTTGGTCCCCTCACCGATAACGGTATCCTTAAGCGCCCCTCGGTCGATCGTTGAATTGGCGCCGATCTCTACGTCATCCTGGATAATGACACGGCCGATCTGTGCTACTTTGAGGTGGCCTTGGCCGCCCATGGCAAAGCCGAAGCCATCCTGACCAATGCGCACACCAGCGTGGAGGATCGCCTGGTTCCCGACAAGAGCGTGGGTCACCGTGGATTGCGGACCAATATAACAATCGCGTCCAATCGCCACGCGGTAACCGACGACTGCGCCGGCCGCAACGCGTGTGCCCTTTCCGATATGTGCCTCAGGTCCGATAACCGCACCTGGCTCAACAGTGACACCCGCTTCCAGTTGGGCCGTGGTGTCAACGGTGCCTGCCGCATTGGCACTGGCGGCCTTGGGTCTTAATGCGTCCGGGTAGAAGAGATTGAGAGCCAGCGCAAAACCGCGATAGGGCTCCGACGTCGGAAGGGCCACCGTGCCGGCCGGAACACGGTCACCAAATGCCGGAAGGACGAGACAGGCCGCCGCCTGCGTCTCGGCAAGCTGGCTGAGGTATTTGCGATTATCCAGGAACGATAAGTCATGCGCCGTCGCGTCCGAGAGAGGACGGACGTCCTTGATAACGGCGGCAGGATCAGCGCCCGGCCCCAGTTCGGCACCGGTCGCTTTAGCGATGTCGGCCAATGAGAACGGCCCGGCCCGCTCGAAGAAACCGGGGTGCTCCATGCGATGCAACCGCCGCTTTGACGACGCTCCGTTCGGTTTACGAAAGTCGCGGACGGGAACACCCGCCACGCTCAGTCAGAGCCAACTCTTACAGCAACTTGGACCGCATCAGAAGTTGGTCTGAGCACCGAAGCGGAAGAACTGTTCTTCGTCGTAGGATTCTTTGGATAGGACCTTGGCGAAGTCCATTCTGATCGGACCAACCGGCGAGGCCCACAGGATACTCGCGCCGACCGAAGAGCGGATCGCGGCGCTATCGGCGAGGCACGGGGTCCCATTGGCGATCGTGCACCCTGCTAGCGAACGTTCTGCCTCTTTTCCTGCCCCAAACAACGAGCCCGCATCCGCAAAGACGGCACCTTGAACTCCGAGATCATCGGGGATGAGCGGGATTGGAAAGCGAACTTCGGCCGTCGTGCCCCAATATGTT
>CAYOPW010000010.1:0-28416 GCA_964405975.1 uncultured Hyphomicrobium sp. | reverse complement strand
TGGTCGCGCGATAGGTTGTACCTCGTCTGCATCCAAAGGTTTTCAGCGAGCGGGAACCCTAGGCGAACACCACCGCCCGTTCTGCGGCTGCGGAATCCGGACTCGCTCGTCTGATCGATCTCTTTGTGGAAGAGGTCGATACCAGCCGCCAAGTTCATATCGAGGAAGCGTGGCTCGGTGAAGTTTAAGTCGACTTGAAGGCGCTCAAGCGAACCGGAAAGCTTCAACCTGAGGAACTGACCGTTGCCCATCAGATTGCGCTCGGTGATGCTGATATCGCCGATAACACCTTCCGCCGTTGAGAAGCCCGCGCCAAACGATAATTCACCGGTCGATTTTTCGACAATCACAACGTCGAGCACTACCCGGTCCTGCGCGCCACCTGGCCGCCTTTTGACAGTTACCTTTTCGAAGATACCGAGCCTCTCAAGCCGCTTCTTGGCCTTGTCAACGAGCAGCGGATTGTAGGCATCGCCTTCCGCCAAGCGGAACTCCCGGCGAATGACGTAATCCTTTGTGCGGACGTTGCCGATGATATTGATGCGGTCGATATAAACGCGCGGTCCTTCTTCGATCGTGTAGTTCATCGCGATCGTGCGCGAAACCGGATCGGCGTAGGCCCTGGGGCGCACGCGCGCAAACGCATAGCCTTGCTCGGAAGCTGCAATGGTGAGCGCTTCGGTCGACTTGTCGATAAGCTGGGCGTTGTAGACGTCGCCTTCCTCAGTCTGGATCTCACCGCGGACAGCCTCGGGGTCGACGGAAGCCACAGTGCTATCGACCGAGACCGGGCCGAACGAGTAGCGCTCACCTTCCTCGACGGCAAACGTTACGAAAAAGCCTGAACCGTCGCGATCGAGCTCTGCATTCGCCACCGTCACTTGAGCGTCGGCGTAACCGTTCTTCAAGTAGAACTGGCGCAGCAGCTCCCGATCGAGGTTCATGCGGTCAGGATCGTAGACGCTGGTGCCCTTCAAAAAGTCGAACCAGCTCTTCTCCGTAGTGCTGATAACGTCGCGCAGCTGAGTATCGCTGAAGGCATTGTTGCCGATGAAGTTGATGCCCTTCACCTTCGTCGCCTTGCCCTCCGCAATCTCAAACACGAGGTTCACGCGATCTTGCTCCAGCTCGATGATCTTGGGCTCGACCGTAGCGGCGTAGCGTCCCTGCCGCCGGTAGACATCGAGGATTCTTTGCACGTCCGCCTGCACTCGAGCGCGCGTAAAGACCGAGCGCGGCTTGAGATGTACCTCGTTGACCAACGTTTCGGTATCAATCTCGCTGTTGCCCTCGAAGGCGACTTGGCTGATGACCGGGTTCTCGACAACCGTCACGTAGACGGTGCCGCCGTCGCGATCGATCTGCACGTCGGAGAACAAACCGGTGGCGAATAGCGACTTGATCGATTTGTTGACTTTGCCAGGGTCATAGGTGTCGCCCACGGTAAATCGCAAGTAGGAGCGAACCGTCTCCGGCTCGACGCGCCGGTTTCCCTCAACTTGGATTTGACGAACGACGGCACCCTGAGCCGTAGCCTCTTGGGAAAAGGCTAGAGCATCAATCCACACGACCCCCGTTGAGACCAGCGCCAACAGCAACAAAAGGCGGCACAGCCTCAAGGACATGATCCGAACCACAGGCATTCGTAGGTATGCCCTCGTTATTGCCGACCCCCCTCCGGACACAGCGCTCGTCGGCTTCGAGTCGCTACACCGCTCATGATCAAGAAGTGCTCTTAACAGGCTTCAGAGGCCGTAATTATTGGTCTTGGACGCACTCCCCTATAGGACTCAGTTTTAACCACTTAAGAAGCGCCGCGGAAGTGGCAAGTTTACGTCACCAAACAGCAATTTATCCGTCACCCATCAGTCGTCGCCACACCCTCAGCAGGTCATTCATGCTGACGTAAACCATCAGCATGAGCACAAGCGCGATTCCAATTTGAAACCCAATTTCTTGAATACGCTGACTGAGTGGTCGCCGGCGAACGGCCTCGATCGCATAGAACAAAAGGTGCCCACCGTCGAGAACCGGTATTGGTAAGAGATTTAAAAAGCCAATGTTTGCCGAAATAAAGGCGGTCCAGGTCAACAACGCTACAATTCCAAGTTCCGCCACCCGTGCCGTCACCTCGGCTATGAGGATTGGCCCGCCCATTTGATCAGGGGACTGACGTCTCGCGATCATATCGGCGATGCCTTGCACCGTTTGCGCTATGTTCGTGTACGTCTCGCGCACGCCAAGGCGCAGCGCCTCCACCGGACCGACTCGCTTGGCCTCAATGGCGCCCGGCGACATCGATGGCTTCACGCCAATGAGGCCTCGCCGGAACGTCCCGCCAAAGGTGTCCTCTTGCTCCTCGACCTTGGGGACAACCTCGATCTGGAGCATTTTGCCATCACGATTGATGCCAAACTCAAGATTGCGACCGCCGTTGACGCTGACGATGCGCTGCACGTCCTCAAAGCCTTCGATTGTCCAGCCATCGATGCTCTTGATCACATCACCCGGTTGAAACCCTGCCGCGGCAGCGGGCATACCCGGAATGACTTCATCAATGCGCGGAGAAATCGTGCGCACACCGAACGTGACATTGATTGCCGTGTAGATAGCAATGGCCAGGATAAAGTTTGCCATTGGCCCTGCCACCACGATTGCGGCGCGCTGCCATAGCGGTTTTGTTTGAAAGGCGCCGGCCCGCTCTTCAGGAGTCATCTTGGCCAGCGAATCGGCTGAAGGCTGGCTGGCCGCATTCGCATCATCGAGAAACTTCACGTAGCCGCCCAACGGGATCCATGCAAAACGCCAGCGCGTCGCCTTGGAGTCGGTGAAACCGAAAATCTCTCTGCCAAAACCAATCGAGAACGTCTTAACTGTAACGCCGCACCAGCGCGCGACGAGGAAGTGGCCAAGCTCGTGGATAAACACCACGATACTGAGCACCAGTAGAAACGCAGCGACTGCGACAAGAGTGTCCCAGGTGGACACAGCCAAACTCGCAAACGTCACCATTCCGCTTACCTCCCTTCGTGCCATCGGCGTGCGTACCTACGGCGCCAGACATCCGATGCAACAATATTGGACCCATAAATTGGGCCAACTGTCTGTTCGCCCAATAGGACGAAGGCAATTGCCCAATGACACCTTGAATTCGTTAACGAAATGACGCACACAAAGGCAACCCGCATGCGCCCTACACATAGCGATCCAGCAGAGAATGTGCCAATTGCCTCGCCTCCGCGTCGACACTCAAAATACCCTTAAACTCCCCTTCGGCACGGATCAGCCCCCGCGACTCTCCGGCCTCAAGGCTTTGCTTAACAATATGGGCAATAGCGGGAAATGAAATGCGCCTGGCAAGAAAGGCCTCCACGGCCACTTCATTGGCGGCATTGAGTACGGCAGGCGCGGTCGCACCGCGATGCAATGCCTCTCGGGCAACACCCAACGCTGGAAACCGGTTCTCATCGGGTGCCTCGAACGTCAAGCTTCCAAGCGCCACCAGGTCGAGCTTTTTCGTTGGTGTCGTCATTCGCTGCGGCCAAGTCAGAGAAAGGGCGATCGGCGTACGCATATCGGGGTATGCGAGTTGTGCAATGACCGATCCGTCGGCGAAGCTGACCAGGCAATGCACAATCGACTGGGGGTGAACGACAACACCAAGTTGGTCTGCGTCCACAGGAAACAGGTGGTACGCCTCAATCAGCTCTAACCCCTTGTTCATCAGCGTCGCTGAATCGATGGTGATCTTCGCGCCCATCGACCAGTTTGGATGCTGTAGCGCCTCCTCAGGCGTTGCGCGCGCCAATTGCTCCTCGCTCCAGGTTCGAAACGGACCACCCGAAGCCGTCAGCGTTAGTTTTTCGATGCTTTCCGGGTTGGCGGTGCCGACAATTTGCAGGGCCGCCGAATGCTCACTGTCAACAGGTAGGAGTTCGGCGCCGGACCGGGCAACTTCCGCCATGAAAACCGCACCCGCCGAGACGAGACATTCCTTGTTGGCCAATGCGACCCGGCGTCCTTGGCGAACGGCCTCGAATGTCGGCTCGAGCCCGGCTGCTCCCACAATAGCGGCCATAACGCAATCGGCCGGCTCCGCGGCAGCCGCGATGACAGCGTCTGGGCCGGCGGCCACCTTGATGCCGGTTCCGGAAAGCAGCGATTTTAGTTCACGGTATTGGCGCTCGTTGCCGATGACAGCGAGGCGGGCGCCCACACGTTTGGCGCTATCGGCGAGCACGGCAACATTGTTTTGAGCGGTAAGGGCGACAATTTCGAAAGCGTCGGGCGTGCGGCACACGACGTCGAGCGTGTTCTTGCCGATTGACCCAGTGGCACCAAGGATGGTCAAGCTTCGCCGCGCCACAGTGCCGTGGGGCATCTCTGACTTTGCCTCAGCGCTTGATAGCTGCGCCATACTTTCTCTCATCGCAATACGTCACATGCCAAATAACAGCGCCCGCGCCGGCGCTTGCGCATCGATGACGAGGGCAAACAACCCCGCGGCAACGGCCACTGCAACGATGCTGTCCATACGATCCATGAAACCACCATGGCCCGGAATCAATGCACTTGCATCCTTGAGCCCGAAGATGCGTTTCAACGCCGATTCAGCCAAGTCGCCCGCTTGAGCGACGATACCGAGTACCAGCCCCGTTAATGCTAATCCCAAAGGAGACGCGCCTCCGACAAACAACGAAAAGAGGGCCGCGGCAACCGTGCTTGCCGCCAGCCCGCCCAACAGCCCCGCCCAGGTCTTGTTCGGCGAAATTTGAGGCCATAGCTTCGGTCCGCCGATCAGTCGTCCCGCAGCATATGCAGCCGTGTCGGAAGCCCACACGATTGCAAAAATGAGCAGTATCGCGAGGAATCCATAAGGCTCATCGCAGCGGATCCAAAGCAATGCGACGGCTGGGACGCCAACGTACATCACACCGAGAATCGATAGGCGCGCGCCGCGCCCAAAGACGAGCGGGACGAGTATAATCGCCGCCGTGGCGAAAACGGCAAGCCCAAGGCCGGCATACCCCTGTGCTGCCAGAATGATGGCCGCGGACACCGCGGCCGCATGAACGAAAAACGCAAGATCAAAGCTCACGCCGCGTACCACGCGGCCCCACTCCCAACTGATCACCAGCGAAACGACAAGGACGAGTAGTGCAAACCACGCTGGCCCGGCGTAGGCCAAGGCCAGGGCGACGAGCGCCATAACAGCACCTGCGATGATTCGCACCCTTAGATCGGTAGGCAGCCTATCCTCCTCATGCGCGTTCACGTGCGAAGCTGCCAGATTGTCGGGCATGATGTGCGCCTCAAGCCATTGATCGCTTCGAAAGCCCGCCAAAGCGGCGCTCACGAGCGCGATACCGGGCGAGTGCCTCTTCCAAGAGCTCAAGCCCAAAGTCCGGCCAATAGGCGTCGAGGAATACAAATTCGGTGTAGGCAGCCTGCCACAGCAAGAAATTCGACAAGCGCATTTCACCGCTCGTGCGGATCAGCAAATCCGGATCGGGAATACCGCGCGTGTCCAACGCATCGTTAAGCGCTTCAGCGGTGATGTCTTCCGGCTTGAGCGTCCCGGCCGCAACGCCTTCGGCGAGCTTGCGTGCCGCTTTTGCGATCTCGGCGCGCGCACCGTAGTTGAATGCGATAACCAGCGTTAGTCTCTGGTTCTCCCGCGTCAGCTCGCACGCCTCATCGATCAGTGTCATCAATTCCTGGTCAGCATTGTATCGCTCACCGATCACGCGGATCTTGACGCCCGCCTGGTGTAGCTCAGCCAGATCAAGACGAATGAAACGTTTCATCAGGACCAAAAGGTCGTCTATTTCATCGGCAGGCCGCGACCAGTTTTCCGATGAAAAGCTGTAGAGTGTCAGGTAGGGAATCTCCAGCTTGCCGACCGCACGCACCGTGCGCCGCACGGCCTCCACACCGGAGCGATGACCGACGGAGCGCGGCAAGCCGCGCGCGCGCGCCCAGCGCCCATTGCCGTCCATGATGATGGCAATGTGACGGGGCAGAGCATCTGCGTCTTCATGCCGTTCGGTATGGTTGCTGATTTCTGTCACGTTTGTGGACAGGCTTTCGGTTGCGGACGGCGCGAGCGCCAACGTGAACGAAGTCGCGGGTATTCGTTCGGCTCAGACTTTGTGGATCTCTGCCTCCTTGGCCTCAAGCGTTGCATCGATCTCCTTGACGAGCTTGTCGGTCAACTCCTGAACATTTGCGGAGGCTTTGTGATGATCGTCTTGACTCATTTCGCCCCCCTTCTCGAGTCGCTTGAGGAGCTCCATGCCTTCGCGACGCACGTTTCGTACAGAGACACGCGATTGCTCGGCGTACTTGTGTGCAAGCTTAGCGAGTTCTTGGCGGCGTTCGGCCGTGAGCGTGGGGATAGGCAAGCGTATCAATGTGCCATCGACGACAGGATTAAGGCCGAGGTTGGCTTCACGTATCGCTTTGTCTACTGCGGAAATGTTAGCCTTGTCCCAGACCTGCACCGAGATGCTGCGCGGCTCTGGCACCGAAATCGTCGCGACCTGATTAAGCGGCATCTTGGAGCCATAGACGGAAACCTGTACCGGGTCGAGCAAGTGGGTGCTTGCCCGCCCCGTTCTCAGACCCGAAAACTCGCGCTTGAGCGCTTCAATGCTGGCACGCATGCGCTTTTCAAGCTCATTGAGATCAAATGGACCGGTCAGCATTTCCACTCCTTCAGCCCGCATGAGGCGCCGCAGCATACATCCCAAGACGGCTATCAGCTCTGCTATGGGGCAGCTACAGAGTTTGCCGATCCTGTCAGCAAACGGGCGCTAATAAGCTGATTATTCTATGACAGTTGCCCGCGCTTTTCCCTGCAACACCTTGAGGAGATTTCCCGCCTCCTCGATGGAGAACACAATTACCGGAAGTCCGTTGTCGCGAGCAAGTGCGATCGCCGCTCCATCCATGACCTTGAGATCTCGCGATAAAACCTCGGCATAACTCAGGCGCTCAAAGCGCTTGGCATCAGGATCCTTAGCCGGATCAGCATCATAGACGCCATCGACCTTAGTTGCTTTTGCCACCGCCTGACACCCCATCTCGATGGCCCGCAGAGTGGCGGCCGTGTCTGTCGTGAAAAACGGGTTGCCTGTACCTGCGGCAAAGATCACCACGTGCCCGTCAGCCAAACGTTGCAAGGCCTTGGGGCGAACGTAACTTTCGCACACCGTGGGCATCGGAATGGCTGAAAGCACGCGGGCGGGCCTGTTGGCATGCTCCAGGGCATTTTGAAATGCCAGCGCGTTCATCACGGTGGCGAGCATCCCCATGTAGTCGGCTGTGGCCCGGTCCATGCCCTTGGCGGCGCCGGCAAGCCCTCGAAAAATGTTGCCGCCGCCAATCACCACGGCGATCTGGCACCCCTCGGCGACTGCCTCTGCGACGTCGCGCGCCAGGCGATCGACAACCTCCATGTCGATCCCGTAGGCGTTTTTGCCCATTAGGGCCTCGCCTGAGAGCTTCAACAGCAACCGATTGTAGATGAGCCCAGACCCGTCCGCCGCCATAACCGCTGCCTCGTTGCCTTGCCGCACTGCAGCACCTGGCGGCCGGTAACCCGCCGCCAGGTCCTAACTAGCGCATCCGCGATGGATTCGGCTAGCCACCGGCAGCAGCGGCGACCTCAGCGGCGAAATCATCTTCTTTCTTTTCGATCCCCTCGCCCAGCGCATAGCGCACAAAACCTGCGATCTTGATCGGCGCGCCAGCCTTGCCTTCGGTCTCTTTTACGGCTTGCGACACACTCTTGGAGGGTTCGTGGATATATGCCTGATCGAGCAGGCAATGCTCTTTACCGTAGCTCTTAAGGCCGCTTGCCACAATCTTTTCCAGGACATGATCGGGTTTGCCTTTGTTCTTGTCAGCGAGGATCGCCTTCTCGCGCTCAAGCGTTTCCGCCGGCACGCCCGATAGATCGAGTGCGACAGGATTCGTCGCGGCAACGTGCATGGCGATCATACGCGCCAGATCGGAGAGCTGTTGAGTGTTCTCCCCAGCCGACTCCAGCGCCACGAGCACACCGATCTTGCCGAGACCCGGCGCGGTCTGATTGTGCACATAAGACCCCAGTGCGCCCTCGGAAACACTCAGCGTGCTGGCGCGGCGCAACGTCATGTTCTCGCCGATTGTAGCAATCATCTCCTTGATGTGATCCTCAACCGTGATCTTCTGATTGGGATAGGTCGCAGCCAAAAGCTTGGCGACATCGCCCTTGGCGGCACCGGCAAGGGTGGTAATCTTCAGCACCATGTCCTGGAACTGCTCATTGCGCGCTACGAAGTCGGTTTCGGAATTCACCTCCACGACGGAGCCCGTCGTCCCTGACGCCGCGACGCCGACAAGACCCTCTGCTGCGATCCTTCCGGCCTTCTTCGCGGCCTTGGAGAGCCCCTTCTTGCGCAGCCAATCGACGGCAGCTTCCACGTCGCCGCCCGTCTCGCTCAGCGCCTTCTTGCAATCCATCATCCCGGCGCCCGTCTTGTCGCGCAGTTCCTTCACCAGGCTCGCGGAAATTGTGGTCATGGCTATACTCTTTGGTTGGCAGGCGATTTCACGCTACGCCCGCAGCTTGACAATAGGTTGATGTTGTCGCTGACACGCACGGTGAGGCCGATCAGGCTGCCGTGGCTTCAACCAGCTTTTTGGCCTGGGCGACCCACCCATCCTTCTCGATCTGGCCTTGCAGCTTCAGTTGAGCCTCAAGGGCCGCCAATTGCTCTGGATCGAGATCGGCGATCTGCCAATAGTGGAAGACGCCCGCGTCGTTGAGGCGCTGCTCAATCTTGACCGTTATGCCGGTGATATTCTTAAGGTCGTCAGCGTCACCGCGCGGCGCTTCAATGCCACGAAAGGCAACAGGACCCGCTGCCTTTTCGGTCTCCGGCAACGCTTCAGCGGGCGGAGCTTCCGATGCCCCGACATCAACGCCTGCCGCACCCTGGCTCCGGTCCAGTCCATCGAGAGCAGCGCGCGCGACAAGGTCACAATAAAGCGTGATAGCACGGCCGGCGTCGTCATTGCCAGGAACAGGAAAATCGATGCCGTCGGGATCGCAATTGGTGTCGACAACGGCCACGATCGGTATCTTGAGTTTGCGCGCCTCCTTGATGGCAATGCTCTCCTTGTTAGTATCGATTACGAACAACAAGTCGGGCGTGCCGCCCATGTCCTTGATGCCACCCAACGCTTGGTTGAGCTTGTCACGCTCGCGCGTAATGTTGAGCACTTCCTTCTTGGTGCGCCCCTGCGGGTCGGCAAGGATGTCGTCGAGTTGCCGCAAGCGACGTATCGACTGAGAGATTGTCTTCCAGTTGGTGAGCGTCCCGCCAAGCCAGCGGTGATTGATGAAATACTGCGCCGACCGCTGCGCCGAATCTGCAATCGCGTCGGACGCTTGGCGCTTAGTTGCCACGAACAGGACACGTCCACCACCAGCCACGGTATCAGAAATCTTTACGAGGGCCTGGTGCAGCAACGGCGTCGTCTGCGTCAGGTCGACGATATGAATGTTGTTGCGGGCTCCGTAGATAAACGGCGCCATCTTGGGGTTCCAGCGGTGTGACTGGTGGCCGAAGTGCACGCCAGCTTCCAAGAGCTGACGCATATTGAACGCGGGAAGCGTCATGGGATCGTCCTTTTCCGGTTAGTCCTCCGCGAACCTTGAGAAGGCGGCCTGCTCGGTGCAAAGCCGCCCACCGGAGCGATCAGCAGGGCTTTCAATCTGCCAAGCGCATAGGTCCGCGTGTGAGATGCGCGGCTTATAGGCTGGTTAGCATGCGTTGACAACCCGTAGAGGCGAGCCATGCCCATGGCCCAGTCGGGCCAAGCGCGTTGGCCACCTGAAGCTACTGCGGCAGGCATTCTTTGAAGCGCGATAGCGCGGCCTTAGGCAGTATGGCGATCACGGTTCGGTCGGCCTTCGCCCAGGCCTGAAGATGGGCAACGCGCGCCTCGGAAAGGGCAACACAGCCAGCAGTACCGATCCCCTCACCTTCCCAAATGTGAACGAAGATGCAGCTACCCGCTTTCGTTTTGCGATTTGGCGGATAGTCGATGACGATACCCCGCTTGTAGAAGTCAATCGCGGCCATCTCCTCGCCGCTCATCCCCTCGCCGGCAACGCTCCTGGAAACGATGCGCCCGTAATGCGGTGAGCGCACGTCATCAACGCAATAGTGCACACCCGAAGCCAGACGCAGATGATCATCGCGTTTGGCGTTGTCGAAACCAAACGTCGCCCCCAACGCATAGATACCCGCCGGCGTACGTTCATCGTCTTCGCGCTTTGCAGGTTCTCCGAGCTCGGCATACGAGACGAACGGATGTCCCCATGCCAAACCGCTCGCGCCAACTACGGTGGGTTCGGGTTCTGAGACTGGCGCCCACGCTTCTTCTTTGGTGGCCCGCTCAAAGGTGCGAAGGGTGGCGCGCGTCTTGTCCATCGACGGTGTGATCACGAGCACGAGCCGGGTGGCGTCTTCAAGCACCGGTGGGCACGATGTCACTTGCGGCTGACAGCCTATGAGCATGAGGAGCAACGTCGCAGCAAGAGCTGTTCTTATCACGATAGTCACGCCCTCCTTGCCAGCTTATCGGAGAACTCGCGTTGAAGGCTCGGCGATCAGATCTCTACGACTTCCAAAACGCCCGGCACGGTTGCCAGCTCGCCAGCACGCGAAGGCGAAATATCAAAGCGCCCTGGAACGACGAACTCCATCTCCCTGCCCCTATCTTCAAGGGCTAACACAATGCGAATTTCACCCTTGCCGCCCGGCTTCAAATGCGATTTGAGCTCAGCAATGCTGGCGACGTTCGTTTGCACAAACCGCCTGTCGAGAACAACCTTGAGGCCTCGCTGAACACCCGCGACCGCTTTATCGAGCGCTTCCAAGCCATCGACCCGCAACTTTACCGTTTCGCCGTCCCGCTCTGCATTAACGGAGAGCAGAACCGGCGTGCCTGGCTCCAACAGATCCCGGCATTTCGCAAGCGTATCTGAAAAGATCACGGCCTCGAATTGACCCGTGGTGTCGGAGAACAAACCGAAGGCGAATTTATTGCCCTTCTGCGACCTTCGCTCACGCGCTGAGACGACGATAGCTGCGAGTCGTGCATCGGTTGCCCCGCGCTCAGTCGCGCGTTCGAATTCTGCATAGCTTTTGACGCCCAGTTTCTTCAGCGCCAACGCGTACTGATCCAGCGGATGGCCCGAGAGATAGAACCCGATTGCATCGAATTCCTGGGAGAGTCGCTCCATCGGCGTCCAGGACTTTACAGGGCGAAGGTCGAGTTGCGGGGGAGCATCGCCAATGCCGAAGAGATCGTCAGTACCATTTGCCGTGTTGGCTTCGCGGCGATGTGCCAAGGCCAGTATCACGTCCACGTTGTTGTAGACCAGCGCGCGGTTGGGCTCCACGCCGTCGAAAGCGCCTGCGGATGAAAGCGTTTCGAGTGCGCGCTTATTCAGTGCCTTGGGACTAAGCCGGGACGCGAATTGGGCAATCGTCCCAAAGCGCCCGTTCTCTGTGCGCTCTGAGACGATCGTGCCAACGGCCGCAGCACCGATGTTTTTCAGCGCCGCAAGTGAGTAGCGAATTGCGCCCGGCTGGTCCGGCTCATCGGAGAGCTCGGCCAGGAAATCGACGTCTGAAGCATTCACGCATGGCGGCTTCACCTCAATGCCGCTCCGTCTGGCTTCGGCGGAAAACAGCGCAAGCTTATCGGTGTTGCCCATGTCAAGCGTCATTGAAGCGGCGAGAAACTCCTCTCGATAGTGAGCCTTCATATAGGCCGTATAGTAGGCAACGTGCGCGTAGGCGGCCGTATGCGCCTTGTTGAAGCCATAGCCGGCAAATTTGTTGACAAGTTCAAAGATGTAAGCCGCCTCGCCCCTATTGACGCCGTTCTTCACCGCGCCCTCAACGAATTCAGCGCGCTGGCGGGCCATGATGGCCTTGTCCTTCTTGCCCATCGCTTTGCGCAGAATGTCGGCTTGACCTAGCGAGTATCCAGCCATGACCTGGGCGATCTGTAGGACTTGCTCCTGGTAGATGATGACGCCGTATGTTTCCTGCAGGATCGGTTCCAGCATCGGATGCAGGCAATCGACCGGCTCCTCGCCGTGCTTGCGATTGATGTAAGTGGGGATGTTGTCCATGGGACCCGGCCGGTAGAGCGCCGTCATCGCCATGATGTCCTCGAAGCGGTCAGGTTTCAGCCGCTTCAAGTTCTCGCGCATGCCGGTGCTTTCCAGCTGAAACACGCCCACTGTATCTGCCTTGGCGAGAATCTCGAACGTCTTGCGATCATCAAGCGGAAGTTTTGCCAGATTGACATCGATGCCGCGTCCGCGCTTGACGAGATCGACCGCCTTCTGGAGTACCGTGAGGGTTTTCAAGCCGAGGAAATCGAACTTCACGAGCCCTGCAGCCTCGACCAGCTTCAGATTGTATTGGGTAACGGGCGTATTCGATTTCGGATCGCGGGTGAGCGGGACCAATTCAACAAGCGGCCGGTCGGCGATCACCATGCCGGCTGCGTGTGTAGAGGCGTGGCGATAGAGACCCTCAAGCTTCTGGGCAATCTCCAGCAGGCGCGCGACAAGAGGATTGGAGCTTTGCTCCTGTTGCAGCTTCGGCTCACCCGCAATGGCCTCAGCCAGGGTGACGGGGTTGGCAGGATTGTTGGGCACGAGTTTGCATAGGCGATCAACCTGCCCATAGGGCATTTGCAAAACGCGGCCGACGTCGCGCAGCACCGCGCGCGCTTGCAGTTTCCCGTGCGTAATGATCTGGGCCACACGATCGTGCCCATACTTATCCTGTACGTAGCGGATCACCTCGTCGCGGCGATCCTGGCAAAAGTCGATATCGAAGTCTGGCATCGACAGACGTTCAGGATTGAGGAAGCGCTCAAACAGCAAACCGAACCGCAATGGATCGAGGTCGGTAATGGTGAGGGCCCAAGCCACTAGAGAGCCCGCGCCCGAACCGCGACCGGGCCCTACGGGAATGCTGTGGGCCTTCGCCCACTTGATAAAGTCGGCCACGATGAGGAAGTATCCGGCAAACTTCATGCGCGAGATGATGTCGAGCTCGTAGGCAAGCCGCTTCTCATAATCGGCCACGGTGAAGCCCGGCGCCGCAGGCACGGACGCCAACCGTTCTTTCAGCCCCTCTACGGCCTGCCGCCGCAGCCCCGCAGCTTCCAGGCGCGATTGCTCCGTTTCGCTCACATCGTCTCCGCCGGGAACGAACCGCGGCAGGATGGGCTTGCGACCTTTGGGGCGAAAGGCGCAACGCTTAGCGATCTCGATGGTATTCTCAAGCGCTTCGGGCAAATCCGAAAAGACCTCGGCCATCTGCTCTGCGGTTTTGAACGCGTGTTCTGGCGTCACCCGCCGCCGGTCGTCTTCCACGACGTAGCGTCCCTCCGCTATGCACAGAAGCGCGTCGTGAGCCTCATAGTCATCTGGTGCAGCAAAGTAGACCTCGTTGGTGGCAACGATCGGAATCTCGTGCGCATACGCCAGCTCTAAGAGCTGAGGTTCGACGTCTTGCTCGCTCATTAGTCCGTGGCGCTGAACTTCGACGTAGAGCCGGTCACCAAATATCGACTTGAGGCGTGTTAAGCGCGCCTTGGCCTGGCCGCGTTGTGCCTCGCGCAAGGTCTGGTCAATTGGCCCGTCCGGCCCGCCCGTAAGCGCAATCAGCCCTTCTGCGTGTGCTTCAAGGACTGAGACGGAAATAAAGGGCTGCTCTGCATCGCCCGATTCCAAATGCGCACGGCTCACAAGCTTTAGTAGATTTGCGTAACCTCCTTCGCACACGGCATAGAGCGCAATTAGACCGTCGCCACCCAACCGGTCGGGTTTTGCTCTGTGCTCGATTTCTTCGCCCTTCTTCTCTTCGAAGGCCACGCTGAGTGTGACGCCGATGATGGGTTGAACGCCAGCTTCGGCGAGCTTGTCTGAAAATTCCAGCGCGCCGAAAAGATTGCTGGTGTCGCTCAGCCCAACTGCCGGAAAACCATTTTCCGCAGCAAGCTTAGCGAGCCTTGAAATGGTAAGCGCGCCTTCAAGAAGGGAATAGGCCGAGTGCAACTTGAGGTGCACAAATTTCGCCGCAGCGGCAGCCTGCGGCGCATCTGCACTGCTGGAGGATGGAGAGCGACTCGGCGCGTTCATGGCCCTTTCTTAGACCACGGCCCTCAAGCCCCCAAGTGGCTCACGATGCTTGTCCCCGGGAGAGGGGGGCCTTAATTGACCGAGTTTGCCCGAACCTCGACCAAAACCCCGTCCACCAGCTGCAATACGCGGTCCATACTTCGGGCAAGATTGAGGTTGTGCGTGGCCATAAGGGCGGCAACGCCGGTGCCGCGGATGAGATTAATTAGCGAATCAAAAACGTGCTCAGCCGTGTGAGGATCCAGGTTTCCCGTCGGCTCATCGGCGAGAATGAGGCGAGGATTGTTGGCCAGTGCACGCGCAATCGCCGTGCGCTGCTGCTCACCCCCCGACAGCTCTGCAGGGCGATGGTTCACGCGTTGCGCAAGCCCAAGCGAAGCCAAGAGCTCCTGTGCGCGCACTTCGGCTTTGCGCCGTCCGCGCCCTAGGATCATCTGCGGCATCACCACGTTTTCGAGAGCGGAGAATTCCGGCAGCAACTGGTGGAACTGATAGACGAACCCCATCGTGCCACGACGCACCCGCGTCCGCTCGATATCGCTCATCCCTGAGCAGTCGTGGCCGCTGACAATCACATGTCCGCTGTCAGGCGTCTCCAGCAATCCCGCGATATGCAACAGCGTCGACTTGCCGGCACCCGACGGCCCGACAAGCGCGACGGCCTCGCCCGGGTAGAGGTCGGCAGAGGCGCCGGTGAGCACCTCAATGTGGCGCGTCCCCTGGTGGTATGTGCGTACCAGCCCATCGAGCGTAAGGACTGGGCACGTCGCAGCCTCTTGCACAGGTGTGAGTTCCTCAGTCAGAACGGTCATGCCGCGCCAGCTCATTCGTATCTCAATGCTTCGACGGGATCGAGCGTCGAGGCGCGCCAAGAGGGATAAAGCGTCGCAATAACCGAAAGCACAAGTGCCATTAGAACGATGGAACCGGTTTCGCGGACATCTATGTCGGCTGGCAGCCGCGTCAGATAATAAACGTTGGGGTCGAAGATCGTGGTGTTCGTCAGCCAGGCGGCAAACAAGCGCACGGATTCAACATTCAAGCAGAATATAACGCCCAAGATCAGCCCGGCTATCGTTCCCACAACGCCAATCGAGGCCCCCGTTATGAGGAAGACGCGCATCACCGCGCCGCGTGTGGCCCCCATAGTTCGCAGAATTGCAACGTCCCGCCCTTTGTCTTTGACGAGCATCATGAGGCCGGAGATGATATTGAGTGCCGCAACCAGGACAATCAGCGACAAGATGATGAACATCACGTTGCGCTCAACGGCGAGCACGGTGAAGAAGGTCTCGTTACGCTGCCGCCAATCGGAGACATGGATCGTCGGACCACCTGCTTCCTTGATCGCCACTGCGTACTCGTCAACCATTTCGGGATTTTCGGAGACGATCTCGAGCGCATCGACCTCCGGCCCGCGCGAGAAATAGCGCTGCGCTTCGGCAAGCGGCATAAAGATCATGGTGCGGTCATACTCGGCCATGCCCATCTCGAATACGGCCGATATGGGGTATGGCTTGGTGCGCGGTGCAGTGCCGAACGGCGTCTGCGCCCCGCGCGGGGACACAAGCGTAATGCTGTCGCCCACGTTGACGCGCAAAAGGTTTGCCAGCCGGGTCCCGATGGCGATTCCCCTCTGCTTGCCAAAGCCATCAAGTGTGCCGAAGCGCACGTTGTCTGCGACCAACGGTAAGGATTGCAGGCCGTCCTCGGTAAGCCCGCGCACCAATGCTCCCGTCGCATTGACCGCCGACGACACCATAACCTGGCCCTCAATCAGCGGCAGCACCACTTTGACGCCGTTGACTTTGGTAAGGCGTGCAGCGACATCGGTATAATCAGTAAACGGCGCACCAATCTTATTGACGATAACGTGTCCATTGAGACCCAGGATTTTGGAGAACAGCTCTTTGCGGAAACCATTCATCACCGCCATCACGATAATAAGTGTTGCCACACCCAACATGATGCCGGTGAAGGAGAACCCCGCGATCACAGAGATGAACCCCTCTTTGCGTCGCGAGCGCAAATAGCGACCGGCCAACATCCACTCGAAGGCCGCGAACGGCCGCGTGTCGATGGTCGCCACCTTGGCCGCGGACGTTGCTGCGCTCGTCATCGCTGCTGTATCCCTCTTGCCATGTCCGTCATCCTGGCCCACCGTTCATTCGTTCTCGCATGGCGCCGTTCACGTCACACGGGCACGCGCTGGCTTTCGATGCAAACGATAAGTTGGTTGATTGCGGCTTCCGGCGAAAGCGATTGGCGCTCGCCTGACTTGCGATCCTTAAGCTCGACCTCGCCCTGCTTGAGCCCCTTAGGTCCGACGATGAGCTGATAGGGCAGACCGATGAGATCCATCGTGGCGAACTTCACGCCCGCGCGCTCGTCCGTGTCGTCGAGGAGCACCTCGATGCCGGCTTGGCGTAATTGTTGGTACATGCCGATAGCCGCCTCATCAGTGGCCTTGTCACCAGCCTTCAGGTTTATGAGTGCAGTCTCAAACGGCGCAACGGGAACGGGCCACACGATGCCAGCCTCGTCGTGGCCAGCTTCAATGATGGCGCCCGCCAGACGCGAAACGCCCACCCCGTAAGACCCCATTTGTAGCGTCACCATATTGCCGTCCGGCCCTTGGACCTTAGCGCCCATGGGTTCGGAGTACTTGGTACCGAAGAAGAAAATGTGACCAACCTCGATCCCGCGCGCAGAAACTCGCTTTGCGGCGGGCACCTCTTCCTCAAAGCGCTCAGGGTCATGCTTTTCGTCTGTCGCAGCGTATTTTGAGGTCCAAGCCTTGATTATCGGGCTGAGGTCGCCGTCAAAATCGGAATCTGCCGCAGGCACTTTCCCCTCAATGAGGTCCTTGTGGCAGTAGACTTGGCTCTCACCCGTGTCGGCCAGAATAATGAACTCATGGCTCAGATCTCCGCCGATTGGCCCTGTGTCGGCGGCCATGGGGATTGATTTCAGCCCCATGCGCGCGAACGTCCGTAGGTAGGCCACAAACATGCGGTTGTAGGCCTTGCGCGCGTCCTCAACCGACAAATCGAAGGAATAGGCGTCCTTCATCAGGAACTCTCGCCCGCGCATCACCCCGAACCGGGGACGGATCTCGTCGCGGAACTTCCATTGGATATGGTAGAGATTCTTGGGCAAGTCTTTGTAGGACTTTACGCTCTCCCGAAAAATCTCTGTAATGAGCTCCTCATTCGTGGGCCCGTAGAGAAGATCGCGCTCGTGGCGGTCCTGAATGCGCAGCATCTCCTTGCCGTAATCCTCATATCGCCCGCTTTGACGCCAAATGTCGGCCGACTGGAGCGTCGGCATCAGGAGCTCGATGGCGCCGGCGCGATTTTGCTCTTCACGCACGATCTGCTCGATTTTGCGCAAGACCCGATAGCCAAGTGGCAGCCACGAGTAGATGCCTGCTGCCGACTGCCGAATCATGGCACTGCGCAGCATCAACTGATGCGAGACAATCTCCGCTTCCTTGGGCGTTTCGCGCAGGACCGGCAGAAAATAACGGGAAAGCAGCATGGGCGGCCGATCTTTTCAGAGGCGTGCACAGATTGCGGGTGCCCGCATTTACCCTCTCAGGCACGGTGAACGGCCTGCTGCCGGCGCTGGTAGCGTGGAATAGACCAAGTGGCAATCCCGCGGAAAGGAACGTACAGCAATGGTCCCCCAGGAAAACGGCGGCAGGGGACCTTAGCGCCTCAAGTGCGCACAAGAACGACGTCAACCTGGCCCGGCTGAAACCATCCGCCAAGAATTGGGATACGCGGATTTTTTTTGCCAAAGGGGCCACGATGACGGTGACACAACGCCGCGCATCGGTTAAACCTACTCACCGGAAGGGTGGGTCAAGGCCGCAGCAAAAGGCGGCGCGCAGCCCGGGTCTAGGGAGATTTCGGCAATTGAGACAACCCGTCTGGGTGGGTCTTGAGAGCCGCGTTTGTGTCGAGCCTGCCGCGGTGACTGTGCCGCAAGCAAAGGCTCCACAACGACCAACAATGAAAACGTGCAAGAGCAAGGTCCACGGACCTTGCTCTTTGCTTTTGGGGCCTCGCCATCCTCTTGCGTCAGGGATAGGGCACCTTTTCGACATCGATCCAGCGATAGACGATGGCGCTGTAGACGATTGCGAAGACAATCGTCGCAACGATCGTGTTGATCACGAATATGCGCAAGAGTCGCGGCTTTTCGGGCGCGCTCTCGGGTGTCCCAGGCACAACCTCACCGGCCTCTTGCTGCGTGCGAATACCGAATGGCAGAACCGCAAAAAGTGTGATCCACCAGATAAAGAAATAGATCCCAATCGCGAGAGTCGTATCCATGCATAATTCTCAGCCGTCAGGCCTGCTCCAGCTCCACGAGCGTTCCGCAGAAATCCTTGGGATGCAGGAATAGCACGGGCTTGCCGTGCGCCCCAATCTTGGGCGTGCCATCACCCAAGACGCGCGCGCCCTGAGACTTCAATCTGTCGCGCGCCGCGACGATGTCATCAACCTCATAGCAAACGTGATGAATACCGCCGTCGGGGCTCTTCTCGAGAAACTTGGCGATGGGCGACCCTTCTCCTAAAGGCTCAAGCAATTCGATCTTGGTGTTTGGCAGCGCGATAAAAACGACTGTCACGCCGTGCTCAGGCTGCGGCAGCGGTTCGGTGACTTGCGCACCGAGTGCATCCTTGTAGACGGCCGTCGCCGCTGCGAGATCTTTCACAGCGATAGCCACGTGGTTTAGGCGTCCGATCATCCAGTTCTCCCGTTTGGAGTGCTCTTGGCCCTAATTATCGATCACGTTTACCAGCACCTTGCAAACGGGCTTCTTGCCCCAGACATCCGAAATGGCCGCCCGGACAGCGCGTCGAACCGCCTCGGCAATGAGATCGGGGGACTTGCGGCGCGGCTTTGGCACACTTCTCAAAGTGCCATCGATGGCATCGAGCACAACATCGAGCATTGCCTCACCATTCGCCGTTTCGTCTGGCACCCCGTCGAGAACGGTTTGCGGGTCGCTCAAAACCTCGCCGCCCCGCGACATGCAAATCGTTACGAAGACAATGCCGACGTACGACAGTCTGCGGCGATCATGCACCGGACCGTCAAACTCAGGAATGAGTAGCCGGCCATCGCGAAAGAGACGGCCCACGGGCGCATCATCAATGACAGCAGGTTCGGGGGCCAGACGGACGATCTCACCATCGAGCACGGGAAAGACCTCGCGCACGCCCATTTCACGCGCAAGCACGGCCTGCGCCTGGATGTGTCGCGCTTCGCCATGCATGGGCACCACCAACTGTGGTCTTGTCCAGCGATACATTTGACGGAGCTCATCGCGGCGAGGATGGCCCGTAACGTGCACGAGCGCCTCGTTGTCGGTGAGCAACGTGCAGCCAATGTGCGCAAGTAAGTTTTGGATGCGTCCAACGGCCTTCTCGTTGCCGGGAATCGCGCGCGAGGAGTAGATGACGAGATCACCTTTGGCGAGCGAAATAGCCGGGTGCTCTTCTTCAGCAATACGCGCAAGCGCGGCCCTGGGTTCGCCCTGGCTCCCGGTGCACAAAAGGACGACCTCGCGCCGATCCAAATAGCTAAACTGATCCTGGTCGAGGTATCTAAAGCTCTTGGGCAAATAGCCTGTGTCGAGCGCGACATCGATCACGCGTTGCAGCGCCCGGCCGGCGACAACCAGATGGCGCCCGGTCTCTCGCGCGGCGTCCGCAACTGTTTTTATGCGCGCAACGTTTGAGGAAAAGCATGTAACGGCTACGCGGCCCTTTGCGCCCTTGATGATCTCGGTGAGTGATTGCGCAACCTCGCTCTCTGATGGCGAGGTTCCTTCGCGGAAGGCGTTGGTGGAATCGCACACGAGCGCCAGAACACCTTCATCTCCAAAGGCGTTAAGGCGCATTTCATCGAGCGGCTCGGTGATCAAAGGTTCTTCGTCGAGCTTCCAGTCGCCAGTATGAAAAACCAATCCGGCCGGTGTGCGAATAGCCAGCGCACTCATCTCCGGAATCGAGTGAGGAAGTGTCACGAGTTCCACGTCGAAGGGACCCACTGCGAACTTTCCATCGAGTGCGACGACATGAATGGGCAGCTCAAGCCCCCGGCCGTATTCGGCAAGCTTCGCCTTCAGCATTCCTGCCGTAAAGGGCGTCGCGTAGATGGGTGCCTTTAATCGAGGCCACAGCTCGATTACAGCACCAACATGATCCTCGTGCGCGTGCGTTAAAACGATTCCCGCAAGACTGTCGCTATTCTCCTCGATGAAGCGAACGTCCGGAAGGATCACGTCAATGCCGGGATCGTTCTCACCCTCCGGAAACGTGATCCCGCAATCCACCATCATCCATTGACGCGCATCCTGCGGGCCGTAGCCATACAGGTACATGTTCATGCCGATCTCGCCGAGACCACCAAGAGCGACGAATACGAGCTCCTCTCCCCCTTTTTTCCGGCCGCCGCCGCGCCCCTTCTCATTCATGGGCTGTCGTCTTCCTTCTGCGCCGCGCCAGTTAGAGACGCGTTTACAAGCGACACATCGCCGTAAGCAAAGTGCTGCACACAACCTTGCTCATCGGAAATCATCAGCGCCCCTTCAGCATCGAGCCCGGCAAATGACCCTTTCACAGGTCCCTCATTGGCAAGGACGCGAAGCGGTTCACCGACGGGACCTGCGCGCGCAAGCCAGGCCTCGCGTACGGCTGGAAATCCAATCCCGTCATTCCACGTCTTGAGCCAAGCGTCCATTTCCCGAGCCAGGAAGCACAAAGCCGCTCGCGGTGAAAGTGTCAAACCATGCGCAGCCAGATACGTTGCAGCCCGGCCTAATTCCGTTGGGCCCGAGGCCAGATTGAGTCCAATACCGATAACCGCCGCGATCTCCTCGTCACGCCCTCGTGTACAGCTTTCAACCAGAATGCCACCGGCCTTGGTGGAACCTATAAGAATATCGTTGGGCCATTTAAGCCGCAGGGATTCCCCAGACGCCAGCGGACTCGCGTTGCGAACGGCGTCGATGGTTGCAACACCGGCCACCAGCGAGAGTTGACCTAACTTGGCGAGCGGTGCGTGCGTTAAGATGAGCAGGCTCGCATAGAGATTACCCGGCGGCGACGCCCAGGACCGGCCTGATCGCCCCCGCCCTGCCGATTGCCTGTCCGCCAGAACCCACAGTGGTCCTGCTTCACCGGCAAGCGCACGGCGCATGGCTTCGCCGTTCGTGGAGTCAACCTCAGCCAGGTGCACCCAACGGTCTGGATCGGAAACGCCGGACGGCGCCGCGCTCATGGACCTGAGACGGTCTGCAGCGACTGCACAGCATCAAGCGCTGCGTTGACAAGGGGCTGCGGAACAAGAACGAACAACAGCACAAACATGGTCGCGACCGTCATGACAAAGCCGGTGCCGCGTTCCACGGGCAGGAAGGATTGGATCGCATCATCCATGAACATCACCTTGATAACACGCAAATAATAGTAGGCGGCAATAACACTAGCCAGAACACCGATGATCGCGAGCGGGTAAAGGCCAGCTTTGATTGCGGCAGCAAACACGTAGAACTTGGCGAAGAAGCCCGCAAGCGGCGGAACCCCTGCCATGGAAAAGAGTATCATCGCCAAAACAAATGCTAACGACAGGTTGGTCTTGGCAAGACCTGACAACGAGTCGATGTCCTCCAACATCCCATCCTTGGTGCGCATCGATAAAATGCATGCGAACGCGCCAAGCGTCATGAACAGATAAATGGCAAGATAGATCAGCACCGCTTGCATACCGGCTTCATTGTTCGCAGCGACCCCCACCAGCGCATAGCCAATGTGGCCAATCGAGGAATAGGCCATCAGCCGCTTGATGTTCGTTTGTCCGATCGCCGCGAACGCGCCCAGCAACATCGAGGCGATACTCAAGAAAACAATGATCTGTTGCCACTGCGGCGCGATGCCAGGAAAGGCCACAAACACTACCCGCATCAGGAGCGCCATCGCGGCAAGTTTGGGCGCCGCAGCGAAGAAGGCGGTCACCGGCGTCGGCGCACCTTGATAGACATCCGGCGTCCACATATGGAACGGCACCGCAGAAATCTTGAATGCAATGCCGACCAGCAAGAAGACGAGGCCGAATGTGAGCCCAATATTATCCGCCGCCAATTGACCCTGGGCCACGTTCGCGATCACACCAAAGTCGACTGAGCCCGTGAAGCCATAGATCAGCGACGCGCCATAAAGCAGCATGCCCGACGATAGGGCGCCCAACACGAAATACTTTAGGCCCGCCTCGCTCGAGCGCACCTCGTCACGCTTTATTGCCGCGACGACGTAGAGCGACAGGCTTTGCAGCTCGATACCCAGGTAGAGCGCAATCAAGTCACCAGCCGAGATCATCAGCATCATACCGAGCACAGCCAGCAGCAGTAGCACGGCATACTCAAAGGAAAGCAGCCGCATGCGCTCAAGGCCGCCGAACGACATAATGATCACCAGCACCGCGCCGCCGATGACCAGGAGCTTCATGAAGCGGGCAAAGCCGTCGACGATGAAGGCTCCCTCAAACAATACCTCACGCCCGGTTGTCCCGGTGACAACGAGAAGCGCGGCGGCGAGCAGAACTCCGATAGCAAGCCAGGCGGTGGCAAAGTCGCCGCCAGGCGTAGCATTGCGAAACACGCCAAACATCAAAAGTGCCATTGCACCCACCGCGACAATGATCTCTGGCAGGGCCGGCGCATATAAGGACAAATGCTGCATGACGTGCAGGCTCCCAACCTAAGGAACGACGAGTGCGGTTACTGGCTTCACCGAGGCCTCGTAGGCGGCGACAAGCTTTTTCACCGAAACCGCAGTCACGTCGAACACGGGCGCGGGATAGATGCCGAGCAGAAGCGTGAGGAACACGAGCGGCGCCATGATCGCAATTTCTCGGTAGCTCAAGGCCTGAATCGTCTTAAGCGCCGGCTTCACGAGCACACCGAAAATAACACGCTTATAGACGTAGAGTCCGTAAGCCGCTGAGGTAATGACGCCCGTGGTCGCTAAGAATGCGACCCATGTGTTGACCTTGAACGCGGCGACAAGCGTCAAAAACTCGCCGATAAAGCCGCTCGTACCAGGCAGCCCGAGATTGGCCATGGTGAAGACCATGAAGAGAGCGGCGTAAATTGGCATGCGCTGCACAAGACCGCCAAAAACGGAAATCTCATGCGTATGCATGCGATCGTAAAGAACGCCGACGCTAAGGAAGAGCCCAGCTGAAACAATCCCGTGGGAGACCATCTGGAAGATTGCTCCTTCCACACCCTGTGTTGAAAACGTGAAGATGCCCATCGTCACGAAGCCCATGTGCGCAACCGAGGAGTAAGCAATGAGCTTTTTCATATCGGTCTGCGCAAGCGCAACGAGCGACGTGTAGATGATTGCGACGATCGACAGCACAAACATAAAGGGTGCGAGCTCTTGGCTGGCAAGGGGGAACATGGGCACCGAGAAGCGCAAGAAGCCGTAGGCGCCAAACTTCAGGAGGATCGCGGCCAGGATGACTGAGCCCGCTGTCGGCGCCTCCACGTGCGCATCGGGCAACCAAGTGTGCACCGGCCACATTGGCAGCTTCACCGCGAAGGAGGCGAAGAAGGCGAACCACAGCCACCACTGCATATCCGCCGGGAATGTGGTGGTCATCAGCGTCGGGATATCGGTCGTGCCCGCGTACCAATACATCGCCAACACGGCGAGCAGCATAAAGACCGAGCCCAATAGCGTGTAGAGGAAGAACTTGAAGGTCGCATAAACGCGATTGGGGCCGCCCCAAATACCGATGATGAGGAACATCGGGATGAGGCTGCCCTCAAAGAAGATGAAGAACAGGATGAGGTCCAGCGCGCAGAACACGCCAACCATCAGCGTTTCGAGTACAAGAAACGCGATCATGTATTCCTTGACGCGATCTTGGATGACGACCCAACTTGAGATGATGCACAAGGGCAGCAAGAAGGTCGTCAGAATCACGAACAGCATCGAAATGCCGTCGACGCCCATCTTGTACGTCATGATGTTGAGCCAATCGTGCTTCTCGACGAACTGAAAGGCCCCGCTCATGTTGTCGAAGTTGACCCAAATGAGCAGCGAGATGAGGAACGTGATCGCCGTCGTCCAAAGAGCGATCCACCGCGCATTGCCTTTCGCGTCGCGATTGAGGCAAGCGATGATCACCGCACCCACGAGCGGCAGGAACGTGACGATTGAGAGGATGGGGGCCGACGAGATATCCATTTATAGCGCCCCGCCCCTGATCATGAACCAGCTAAGAATGAGCGCCACACCAATCAACATGGCAAAGGCGTAGTGATAGATGTAACCCGTTTGCAGCTTCACGACGCGGTTCGTAACGCGGTAGACGCCTGCCGCGGTCCCGTCGATTAGCCCGTTGATGATGCCGATGTCGCCGACCTTCCACAGCACGTTTGCGATCCAGAGTGTCGGGCGCACGAAGATGAGATCGTAGAGCTCGTCGATGTACCACTTGTTGAGCAAGAACAGATAGATGGGACGGAAAATGCGCGTTGTGAGGGCCGGCAGCCCGGGCGCAATAACGTAGAAGAGGAACGGCATAAACGTTCCGAGCGCCATCGCCGTGAAGGTGGACCAGTGCACCCATTCAGGAAGGTCATGATGGCTGGCGTGGTAAAGTTCCACCTCGGCCTTTTGCACGACCGCGTTATTCCAGAATACGTTGGCGCCCTCGCCGATGAACGTATAGATGCCGAGCGCCCCGGCAAATGCCGCTCCAAACCCAAGGCACATGAGCGGAATAGTCATCACAAACGGGCTCTCATGCGTCTTGCGGTAATCGTCAGGATCGATACGCGTCTTGCCGTGGAACGTCATGAGGATCAGCCGCCAAATGTAGACCGCTGTTAGAAAGGCACCGAAAAGCAGCAACCAGAATGAGTATTGGTAATAGGTTTCCTTCGCGTACGAAGCGACGATGATCGCATCCTTTGAGTAGAAACCTGCAAAGCCGCCAATGTGGGGGATGCCAAAACCCGAAAGGGCCAACCCGCCTGCAATCATCATCAACCAGGTGATGGGCATTTTGGTTGCTAGCCCGCCCATCTTGCGCATGTCTTGCTCTTCATGCAGGGAGTGTTTCACCGAGCCCGCGCTCAAGAAGAGCAGCGACTTGAAGAATGCGTGGCAGAAGAGATGGAAGATACCCATCGAAAAAGCACCGATGCCGCAGGCGGCGAACATGTAGCCCAACTGCGAGCAGGTCGAATACGCGATGACGCGTTTGATATCGTTCTGACAGACGGCGATGGTCGCAGCAAAGAAGGCTGTGAACGAGCCAATAAGGGTGACGAAGCTGAGCGCAATAGGCGCCAGCTCAAAGAGCGGAGAAAGCCGCGCCACCATAAACACACCGGCCGTCACCATAGTTGCCGCATGGATCAAGGCGGAAACCGGAGTTGGGCCCTCCATCGCGTCGGGAAGCCAGGTGTGCAGCAGGAACTGCGCCGACTTGCCCATCGCACCCATAAACAAAAGCAGACACAGCGTGGTGAGGATATCGGCCTCATAGCCCAGGAATGAGAAGGTCTGCCCGGCCATCGCAGGAGCCGCCTCAAATAGCACATCCATGTTGATGGTTCGGAAGATGGCGAACAGGCCGAATATCCCCAGCGCAAAGCCAAAGTCGCCGACGCGATTGACGATGAACGCCTTGATGGCGGCGGCGTTGGCCGATTCCTTCTCATACCAGAAGCCGATCAGCAGGTATGAGAAGAGCCCCACACCCTCCCAGCCGAAGAACAACTGCAATAGGTTGTCGGACGTCACCAGCATCAGCATGGAGAAGGTGAAGCCTGACAGAAAGGAGAAGAATCGTGGACGCGATGGGTCCTCGGACATGTAGCCAATTGAATAGACGTGAACGAGCGCGGAGACGGTCGTGACGACCACGAACATGACAGCGGTCAGTGTGTCGACCTTGAAGGCCCAAGAGACATCGAGCTCGCCGCTAGTGATCCACCGCAGCACAGTGATGCTATCGGTCTCATGCTCAAAGCCCATCCGCCAGAAGACGATCCAGGAGAGGATGCACGAGGCAATGAGCAGGCCGGTTGTGATGAGCTCGGAGGCCCTCACGCCTAGGAGCCTGCCAAAGAACCCCACGATAAGCGCGCCCAAGCCCGGCAGGAACACGATTGCCGCGTAGATCATCGCGTCCCCCTCAGCCCTTCATTATGTTTACGTCGTCAACCGCGATTGAGCCGCGATTGCGATAGTAGACGACGACAATCGCCAGCCCGATAGCCGCTTCTGCTGCCGCCACAGTCAAGTTCAGCAGCGCAAACACCTGACCAACGAGATCGCCAAGAAAGTGCGAAAACGCCACGAGATTGATGTTGACCGCGAGAAGCATCAGCTCAATCGACATCAAGATGATGATCACATTTTTACGGTTGAGAAAGATGCCGAGCATGCCCAGCGTGAATAGAGACGCCGCGACGGTCAAATAATGCTCGATGCCGATCGTCATCTCGCTTCGCTTCCTCAGCTCTGCCCATCAGTTGCGGGAATGATTGAACCGCCAGAGGGCACCTTGACGATCTCGACACTGTCCTTCGGCGAACGAGCCACCTGTGCCGCGATCGACTGGCGGCGAACACCAACCTTGTGCCGAAGCGTGAGGACGATCGCGCCGATCATCGCGACAAGCAGAATGAGGCCCGCAACCTCGAAGAAGTAGATGTACTTCGTATACAGGATGTGCCCCAGGGCTTCGGTATTGGTAATGCCGGAATTGGCAGCGGGCGTGGCGGCCGCCGGCTTATGGGCGACGCCAAGTTCAAATCCGCGTGCCACGAATAGGAGGATCAGCTCCACCAGCACGATGCCGCCAACCAGCAATCCGACAGGCGCATTCTTGATGAAGCCGGCCTTCAGCTCGGCAAAGTCGACGTCGAGCATCATGACGACGAACAGGAAGAGGACTGCCACCGCACCCACGTAGACAATGATGAGAATCATCGCCAGGAACTCGGCACCCAACAGAATGAACAGTCCCGCGGCGTTGAAGAAGGCCAGAATGAGAAACAGAACCGCGTGCACGGGGTTCTTAGCCACGATCACCATCACCCCGGCGATGACCGAAAACACTGCAAAAAGATAGAAGAAGCCCGCAGTCAGTGCCATCGGTCAGAACCCAGCGCCCTCTTTCGTCTACCGCCTTCGCCGCGCCCCACGCACACGTGAAGGGCCACACCGGCACGCACATACTTGCGCTAGGGGCAATACCCCATGCGCAGCGACAATCCAAGCGGCGAGACGCCATTGAGTCCAAAGAGCCTGCTCGGACCTTCCGCCGCATGATCAGCGGTAGGGAGCATCGAGCTCAAGGTTCTTTGCAATCTCGCGTTCCCACCGATCTCCATTATCAAGTAGCCTCTCCTTGTTGAAGTAGAGCTCCTCGCGCGTCTCGGTCGCAAACTCGAAATTCGGTCCCTCGACGATGGCGTCCACGGGGCACGCCTCCTGGCAGAGGCCGCAATAGATGCATTTGACCATATCAATGTCGTAGCGGGTCGTGCGCCGCGTGCCGTCGTTGCGGCGCGGCCCAGCCTCGATCGTTATGGCCTGGGCAGGACAGATCGCCTCGCACAGCTTGCAAGCGATGCACCGTTCCTCGCCATTGGGATAGCGCCGCAACGCGTGCTCGCCGCGAAAGCGTGGCGACAAGGGCCCGCGCTCGAAGGGATAGTCGATCGTCTTCTTCTTGGAAAAGAATTGGCGCATCGAGAGTCCGAAGGCGGAGAGAAACTCCCAAAGAAAGACGGCTCTGACGGATTGTGCGACGTTCATTGGGACCTCTCGCCAGTCGTCATCGTGAGAGCAGCCGCGCCACGTCGCCAGACTGTTCTTATCTTGCTACTACCCATATCAACACCGCAAAGCTCAAGAGCCCATCCGCAACACTCACTCACACGCCTGTTACACACGGGCTAATTGGGTCAACCTCCCGTCACGGAGAGCCCTTCACCTCCAAACTGAAGTACAGCGGCTACGACCACAACCATGAACAGCGAGAGCGGAAGGAATACCTTCCAGCCAAGCCGCATCAATTGGTCGTAGCGATACCGCGGCACCATGGCCTTGGCCATAGCAAAGAGGAAGAACACGA
>CAYOPW010000009.1:0-53721 GCA_964405975.1 uncultured Hyphomicrobium sp. | reverse complement strand
TGTGCCCTAAGACTGCCCTCTATCATCTAAGTGTCTGCAGTAGGCTAAGACACTAATTTAAGCAGGTGCGATATTTGCGCTTTGCTGGGCGCCGCGTTGAACCCACGTTCCGATGCCTTACATGTAGAACGAAATTGTATCAGCCGCAGGGCGAAGCGAAGCTCGGTGTCAGGTTCGGCGGCTATCGCAAACAAGGCATTCAAAACCATGCCCGACAGTTTTCCTAAGTACACCATAGGCGAGCGCGTCGCTGATGGTGTGCTGCATGTCATTGGTGTGATAGCTAGCCTTGTAGCGGCCGTGGCGCTTGTCATCTTCGCCTTCCGCCACCTGCCTTCACTGTCGTTCGTCAGCGTGGCGATATATGGGGTCGGGCTCGTCGCCGTATTCGGATGCTCGGCAGCATATCATCTGATCAACCGGCCCGCTCTTAAGGCCATCCTGCGGCGCTTTGATCAAGCCGCGATTTACGTGAAGATTGCTGCAACCTACACACCCTTCGCCGTCGTGAAGTTGGGCGGGTTGGTCGGCTATTCGCTGCTAGGTTCTGTTTGGTCTATCGGTGTGCTGGGAGTTGCGACCAAGCTGCTATGGCCAGAGCGGTTCGTGCGGACATCCTATGTCCTTTACCTAGCCTTGGGGTGGTCTGGAATTCTGGTACTGGTTCCCCTAACGCTCGCTGTTACACCATCCGTACTTCTTCTGCTCGCGATTGGGGGATGCCTGTACACGATAGGCGTCGCCTTTCATCTTTGGAGCAAGCTCCGATATCATAACGCCATTTGGCACGCATTTGTCTTGGCAGCATCGTGCTTTCACTTTGCCGCGGTAACGGGCGCCGTTGCAATTGTAAGAGGTTCGTGACGCGCTGGAGCGGGCTTCACACTTTGCCACCCCAGGTCAGGCTTAGTCGGGCGTCACGAAGCTAACCCATCCCAAGGTATCCCACCCCAAGGCTTATTTGTTTTGGCCCCGAATGTGGACATACGCTGAGATGTCTTTGCTTAGGGTTCGGACACCTTTGTAGGAACAACGCAAGCTTTCGCAGCCTCACATATGGCCTTTGCGCATATGGAATTTTGCGCATCGCAGCCGCCATACGTTCGAATTCAGTCGCGTCCGAATCTCCAACCTCAGTCAACCCGTAAGATGTCATCGGCTCTGTGGCCCCGATGCCGCTGGTGAATCGCGTAAAATTAGATCTCGAGCTGCTCAAGGAAGCTACAGGGGCACGCAGATGAGGGGACCAGAAGACGATTTCACGGACTATCAGGAAAAAGCATCGAGCGAATACCTGAAGCTCGCAGAAGAGCGCGACGAAGAAGCCAAGAAATATGGCTTGGACGAAATGCCGGGCAGCCAGTTAGGCATGCTTTCCACGTTATGCGAGTTATCCGCCGCAGCCTGCAGACACGCGGCCGTCCAGTGCAGCAAGGCTGCGAATCAAGATGAGGTCGACGCCGTCAAGTTTTTTACGCGCTTGTTCAACGAAAAGCTCGAAGCGGCGCTTCTGGCTGCTCCGGCGAACACAAGTGATTGGCCGCAATAGCGAGGAATAGGGCGCTCACGATGAGATGGGTACTTTTAAGCGCGCTGGCGACCATGGTGGTCGTTCATCGTACTCATGGCGAAGACCTTGTGCTGGTTGGCGGCAGCAGTGGTGATGCCTATGACCTGAGACAGGTCCGGCAGGCAGAGACTGATGCGAGGGCGTGTCAACGCGATCGCCAAGAGCGTTCAAGTAACTCACGCTTGGAAGAGCTAATGACACAACGCAGGTGCGCCCTCTATCACGAAATAGCTAGAGAAAAGCGCAGGATCTACGAGCAACGCAAGCGCATCGCCAAACAGCGAGAAGATTTCTGAACGGAGACGGGCGATGAAATACGTACTCATGGTCATGATCGCCTCGTCTAGCGGTTACACCGTAACCAGTCACGAATTCGGCGACGAGGCGAGTTGCAAACTGGCCGAGACGACCATGAAGAGGCAATTCAAAGCCGCGCGCGCCGCTCAAGCGTTACGCGCGTGGTGCTCGCGGTACGCAGGCTCAGGCGGCAGCACCGGCGACGGTGACTGGACGCCACAATAGTGGAGCGGGAATGAAAGTCGAACAACCACGCGCTACGACGTCATCGGCCGGTAAGCCTGATGGGTCCGACCTAATAGACAAGGTGATCGGCAGTGTATGCTTTGCCTTTGGTATCGGGCTCTTGTTATGGAGCGGGTTTGGCTTGTCTGGCTAATTGGCGTGGTGGGTCGAATTGATAACCGGCGCAGACGAGGAAAATGTCATTTTCGCGCGGCCAAACGAATTGAGACTTGTGCCAAAGCATGGCGATCGTCTGAGGTGCTCCCCTAGCCGCAGTGGCCCAGAATTCAACGTCAATCCTATACACCTGAGGGCAACGGCGGCTTGAGCCAATGCATCGGTCTGGGGATCAAGATGACACATGTCGCGATCATGATTCTAGCCGACACGGAGCTGGCCCCGATGCGAGTGTTCGAGGCCAGCCGAGGCGCGCGCGTGACGGTATAGGATCCAATTCCATCAATGGCGCTCGCCAAGCGTAATATCTGACGCATCAAGCGCTGCAAGATCAAGGTCCATCTGGAACTCATGGTTTACAGGGCCATCGTGCGCATTGGGGAAGGCAGTCTCTTCCTCGTTAATTAGGCGGGTGCGCGACTACACCTAATGACGCGACACTCAATTTTCGCTCAGGTCTGATCGCTCTTCCAGGAAATGCCTTTAGGTGCCCCAGGAATGCCCGAGTTCTTCCCACGGTTCGACACTTAGCACTACTAAACTCCTCGCTCGGTTATCGTCAGATCATTAAATTTATTCTGAGGACAATCGGGGGAAGTTTGAAACGAGGGACCAGCACAATGGGCACGCTTAAGGCCGTCTATTTCACAATGACCGTTGCTTGTTTTTCTGTTGTTCTATTCGCCTCTGCCATCATAGCAACGAACTCGGCGCCTGCTCAGGAGCACTTGGTGTTGCAGGCGGCAAACGATCTCGGTGTTGATGTTTCTCCGTGACTAGCCGGCAAGCGCGGCTGTGACAGACAGGGTCGGATTTCATTCCGATATGCTCAAGGAATGTATTCACTCACGCCTCGTCGATCTCTGAAACTGACGTGATCTGTGACGGCAAGGCCGCGCTCGTATCGGGCCCCGGCCAAAGGGCCTTGGCGTGGCGCGTTGTGCCCTCTCCAGAGACGTGGACGTCCTCAAATCCGACGTTGCGCAGCTTGGCAGCTATCATCTCATTGCTCGCAAGTTGCTCAATGAGGCCAAGCTCGATACCTGCCTGATAACGTTTTCCGTGACGAACGGTGAAAGTTGACATCACGCTGCTCCCGCCACTTGCATTGATGACAGCTCTTCTTATCGGGCCTTCTGTACTTTGTACCAAAGCGCAGACAAGGGGCCTGGTACGTAGCGCGTCCGCTAAGCAACATCAGCCGATATCATAGTATTTCTGCCCAAACCCCACATATAATTCTACGAGTGAATAATCTTGCAGCCAAGTTCTGCATAAGACTGTCAGGGCATATCGTGAGAGAACTGGCTCTCTAAGATAGTTGACTTGGAGGTGCGGATGGCCCGGCCTCTTATGGCTGTACTCGTGCTAACGCTGGCTGTAACGGGATCCTGTTCTGATCAACAGAGCGACTGCACTCAGGTCGGCGATCCTGAGCAGCAGATTCGTGACTGCACATCTATAATTGAGCGTGGGAAACGGGAAAGCGACGGCATCAGAGCGAGCGCCTACTACACCCGCGGCAACGCCTACAAAGAGAAGGGCGATCTCGATCGTGCTATCGCTGACTATACCAACGCTATCGCCTTGAAGCCCAAAGAGGCCGACCTTTATTACAATCGCGGCAACGCCTACGATGACAAGGGAAAGGTCGACTTTGCCATTGCCGACTATACGAACGCCATCGCGATCGATCCGAACCTCGCGCTCGCCTTTACTAACCGGGGTGTGGCCTACAAAAAGAAAGGCGATATCGATCGCGCACTCGCCGACCATGACAAAGCTATCGCCCTAGACCCGAATTTCGCACTTGCCTATAGCAACCGCGGTTCCGCCTATTACCGTAAGGGCGACGTCGATCGTGCTATCGCCGACTACACCAAGTCAATTGCGATCGATCCCAAACGCGCCCTTGCCTACTACAATCGAGGCGTTGCCTATTATTATCGCAAGGGCGATGCCGATCGCGCCATTGCTGACTACGCCAAGGCTATCGCGCTCAACCCGAAGGATGCCGATTTCTACTACAATCGAGGCGCCGCTTATTATCGCAAAGGCGAGGTCGATCAAGCCATCGAGGACTACACCAAGGCGATTGCGATCGACTCCTCTTATGCCAAAGCCTACACGAACCGCGGTGCTGCTCACGCGCGAAAGGGCGAAACGGATCGCGCTATCGCCGACTGGAGCAAGGCCATAACGCTCAACCCCAAAGATGCTCTGGCCTATAACAATCGGGGGATCGCCTACAAAAACAAGGGTGACGTTGGCCGTGCCATCGCCGACTATGACAAAGCTATTGCGATTGATCCAAATTACGCAAAGGCCTATTTGGAACGGGGCGCGGCCTACGCGCAAAAGGGTGACGTTGAGCGCGCGATAACGGATTTTCGCAAGGCCCTCGCGATCGATCCCTCCAACAAACTCGCAACAGACAGTCTGAAAGCCTTGGGCGCGACACCATGATGATCTGCCGCTCGTCGCAAAGAAAAGCGCACAGTGTCACATTCGGATCGCAAGGTTATGTTCTGAACCAGCGATGCAGCGGGGATCATAGAGCGACGTGAGGGCGGCGCTCTCAAGTCAGCTAGCGCGCTCAACGCCGCCGCCATTGCCCGACGACCCGGCACTCATGACTGATGCCTTGAGGGCCGGCCAGAGTTCCGGTCCGTTCGCCTCTATCCGCTGAAGGTGGCTTTCTCGATAAAACAAGCGGCCTTCGCCTTTCCCGGAAGACGAAGCAGTTCAACGCTGATCGCAAGCATTAGCGGGTCTTGTTGGAAGCGGGTAAACCGGCACCCGCCTTGCTTCTCCAGGATATCTGCGCCAGCAGGCGCATACTTTTGAGGCGCAGCGCCACGTCATGCTGAATGGCAAGCGTGGCCGGGGTGACAAGCAAAACGAGAAAGACGGCGAACCCTAGACCATATGCCAGCGTGATGACGGTTGGTTTCAGGAACAGCGCCTGGCGGCTCGTCTCAAACAAGAGGGGTGTGAGCCCGCCAACGGTGGTGAGCGTGGTCAACATGACGGCCCGGAGGCGGTCAGACGAGCCGTCGACAATTGCCGTCAAGATGTCTTTGCGCCGGGCGTGCTCGTCGATCGTGCTCACCAGAACTATCGAGTCATTTATGACGATACCGATCATGCCAAGCAATCCCACCACCGAGAACATTGAGAGCGGAAGGCCGTGCAGCCAGTGGCCCCAAATCGCGCCGATGAGGCCGAGCGGGATAACGAGCATTACAATGACGGGACGCGCCCAAGACCCAAAGACCCATGCCAGAGTGAGATAGATCCCGGCAAGGGCAAGCAAAAGGCCAATGACGGCTTCGGAAAGGAAGTCGCTTTCCTGTTCGGCCAGACCGCCGAGCGACCAGGATATGCCATAGCGAGTACTGATGTCGGGCAGTATATGTTCTTTAAGCGCGGTCATTACCTCGGTGCTCGCTGCCGCGTCGTCGGGGAGATCACCTTTCACAGAAAGTGTCCGTTTGCCGTTTTCTCGGCGAATAGAAGAGAAGCCGTGAACTTCACGAATTTCGGCAATCTCAGTGAGAGCAGCAAAGCCGCCGCCCGCCAGCGGTACCGACGCCTTGTGCAGGTATTGGGGGCCGACTTCGGTTTCGGGAAGTTGAATCTTCACGATCAGTTCACGCGTGCCCTGCGGCAGGCGCACCGCATCAATGCCTTCCAAGCGCGCCCGCAAAGCCTGTGCGACTCCCGCGGTGGTAAAGCCCATTGCCTCACCTTTAGGCGTTACCGTCACGAGCAGCTCGGGCTTGTCGTAGGCAAGATCGTCTTCGACGCTACTTGCAGCCGGGTACTGCGCAAGTGCAGCCTTGATCGCCTCGGCAGCCTCTTTCAGCGTGATCTCATCAGCGCCCGAAAGACGAATGTCGATCGCATCTCCACCGGGGCCTGAGCGCTCGCCGCGCAAAGCCAGTGTCTCCAGTAGGGGATGCTTGTTAATCTCGGCCCGCCAGTCACGAATGAGCTGGAAAGCTGAGTAAGGGCGTTCATCTGGATCGATCAACTCAATTTCATATCCGGCGAGAAGATCTGGATCCTTGGTGTCGGCGCCCGCCAGTCCCCGGCGGCCGGCCGTACCGCCCACCCTTCCCATCGCCACCTTAACGGGGGCCTGGCCATACGTTTGCGCGTAGTGTGCGTCAACCACCTTTAATGCGCGGTCGAGTTCATCGACCATGAGCTTCGTGTCCGCGCGCGTGGCGCCCGGCAGCATCGCCAGATTAGCGCGCACGACGCCCCGTTCCGGCGCGGAAAAGAACTTCCATCCGACGGTTTTGTCGTACAGTGCGGAAACAGACAGGGAGAGCAGAAGGATAACTGTTGCAACGACTGGATAGCGAAAGCGCACGACGGTTCGCAGAAACGGTCGGAACGCGTTTTCGCGAAAGCGCTCAAATCCCCGGTTGACGATTCGATTTGGCAGGTCGATCCACGAGTTACGCTGCTTCACACTCAGCGCATGGCGCATGTGCGCTGGAAGAATCAGGAACGACTCCACGAGGCTGGCGATCAAGACGACGGCCACTGTGAATGGAATGTCGGAGATCAAGGAACCGAAGCGGCCACCAATCAGGCTGAGTATGGAAAATGCAATGACGGTTGTTGCCGACGCTGCAAAAACCGGGCCCGCCATGCGTTGCGCGGCTTGTGTGGCCGCTTGGGCGGGTGGCAGCCCCTTTTGCGCTAAGTGATCAGCATGCTCTCCGACAACGATGGCGTCATCGACAACGATACCCAGGCAGATGATAAGCGCGAATAGCGATACCATGTTGAAGGTGAAGCCGAATACGTACATCAGCGCCACCGTTGCCGCCATGGCCACGGGTATACCTGCAACGACCCAAAATGCTGTGCGAGACGACAGGAACAGAAACAGCAGCGTGACGACGACAACGAGACCGCTCAAACCGTTGCGGATTAACAGATTGAGCCGATCAGAAATCGCTTCCGCGCGGGAATGCGCGAGAAACATGTCGACGCCGGCGGGCAGCGTCGGCTTGAGTTCGGCAACCGCTTTTTGAACCTGCTTTTGAATTTCGATGGCGTCGCCGGAAGCATCGCGCTGAACCTGAAGAACAATGGCTGGCTTTCCGTCGTGATAGATTGCCACGGTCCGATCCAGTCCCTCATTCACGATATGCGCCACATCGCGCAGCATGAGTTTGGATCCGTCGGGTAGGGAGCGCACGGAAATTGCGCCGAGGGCCTCAGGTGACATGTCGCGCGCCGGCGTTCTTACGCGCGCACTGCCGCCCTCAATTTCACCGATGGGCTTCGTTCCAGATTCAGCTCCGACCGCCGTCGCAATCTCACGCAACGTTAGCCTGTGCCGCTCCAGGACCTCGGGGTGCACGTTGACACGTATCATTGGATCGGAGACGCCCTGAATGCTGGTCGATGTAACGCCAATGCTAAAGAGTTTGTTCTTAAGCTCCTCTGCGTAGCGATCGAGCAGCTCGACGCCGACATTGCCGCTAATGACAACGTTCGTAACGCGGTCACGCCACCGCGCACGGCGAACAACGGGCTTCTCGGTGTCCGCCGGGAGATCGCGGACCTCACTGAGGGCGGCAGTCACATCGTTTTGCGCTGCCGTCATGTCCCAGTTGGGGTGGAATTCCAGCGTGACGGTGGCGGACCCTTGCTTAGCCGTGGCCGTCGATGTCTTTACGCCATCCACAGCGCGCAATTTGGGTTCTATACGAGTAACGACGGCTTCATCCATTTCCTTCGGCCCAACGCCAGGCCAAGAGATAGTGACCGAGATGGTGTCAATCACGACGTCGGGGAAGAACTGGGCGCGGATCTTGGAGGCTGCGTAGGCGCCAGCCACAACCATCAGCACCAGCAAAAGATTCGCGGCTGTCCGGTGTTGCACGAAGTAGCTGAGGAACCCGCCCGTGCCCGGCTGTCCGCCACTATGGCGGTTCATGTTCTGCCCTCACTGCCGGCGATCTGCCGCTCTAGACGCTCAATTAGCCTTCGCGGCGCTTTGGGCTCACCAAGCGCCTTGATCGCACGATCTCTTCTCGCAGCGGGCATGGACGTATTGGACTTCAAATATGCAATAAGCGCGGTTCGCCGTGCCTGGCTCAAGGCCACCATCTCAAAACTGCGGCTTTCAGACTGCGTTGAAACGAGTTTTTCGGGAGAGCCGGGCTTGCTGCGCGGCTCAACCTTCACGCCGGCTGCGAGATACGGAAGGCGTCTGCTCACGTAGTGAGCGCCAAATGGAACGCCATCAACGATAAGCTCATCGTTCTGCCGGCGAACGATATGGGCTTTGACTTCCGTTAGCCTGTTGTCGGGGTTGATAAGCAAAATTCGACCGTCTTCAGTTGCGGCCTGCGCAGGGATTACGGCAACGTTTTGGAGTACGGGTTCCTTAACGTAGACCGTTACAAAATCGCCCGGACGCATTGCGCTGTTACCGGCGTCCAGGAGCTTGGCGAACACGATGCGCCCACCCTGGCTCGCGTCGGTAACAGCGGCGGGTCTATCGAGAACGCCAGTGACCTCGACGGTTCGATCCTTGAGATCGAGCACGGCAGTGATTGGTAGAGGGGCGAGCTTGCCTGTTGCATGGGACGGCAGAACACGCGCGAATTCATGTGGCCGCAGCCGCAAGGAAACTTCAAGGGCATTCGGGTCAATTAGCGTCGCGAGTTTCTCATTCTGTGACACGCGCTCGCCTAACGTTGCCGCAACGCCATCCAAGCGTCCTGAAAAAGGCGCACGATAGTTTGCGTCGGCACGTGACTTCCTCGCGTCCGCCAGCGAGAGTTCAGCACGCTCAACCTTGCGGGTGGCAAGCTCGATCCGGCTTTGGCCCGCGAGCAGGGCCTGCTCTTTGGCCGTGACCGCCTGTTTAGCAGCTGACAGCGCAAGGACGACTTCGTCGAGGACTGTAGCGGTTACCAGCTTCCTCGCACGAAGCGTTGTCTTGCGTTCGACGTCGCTTTTGCGGACGGCGACTTGGGCATTGGCCGTCGCGACTTCGGACTTCAAGTGCTCAAGCGCTGCCGTTGCCTCGACAAGCTCAGAGCGCGCTTGTGCAACGGCGGCTTCCGCGTCAACGACACGCCGCTCTAGGGTCTCAGGTTCGATGCGAAAAAGAAGCTCGCCTTTCTCGACGGTCATCCCGTCTCGAAAACTGGACGAAAGGTCCGTGATCGCCCCTTGCACGGGCGCACGGATTTCCAACGTGTTCCAGGCATGGATCTGACCATACGCCGTGATCAGCGACTGCGCCGAAGCGGCCTCTAGCGTGCCGGTATCCACCGCATACGAGCGCTCGCGCGAGGATGGCTGCCGCTTGCCACCGGCTGCCGCGATCGACGCATACAAATTCCAACCAGCCAAGCCCAGCAGACCGCATGTGACGATCGTGATCAAAAGACCCGACAAAGCGCGCATTGCCGCCTGCATTTAAGACCTCCACCGATAAATCTTGTTCCCCTCAAAACAACGGTGCACGCAGGCTGATCCTGTCGCTGAAGGGGGAAAATTCCCAGAATCGTCACGACGTAGTGCCAGGCATCATGCTTGCGGAGGCGTGAAAGGCCTGCAACAGCTGGTTCATTTCGCGTTCATCGCGGCGCGAATTCTTGGGAATTCGGTCGAGGTGGCCGCCCTAAATTGGCGTTGGGAAACTCGTTCTGGAGCAGGGATCATCAAAAAAGGCGCGGTTTCAGCAACGCCAAGAGGCGGAGCTCAAACCGCGCCAGGAATCGTATCACGTGTCCGCTTGAGCCGTGAGGCACCCAAAGCGGTTGAGTTGCTACTAAGCAGCTTCTGCGTAGTAGGACTTAAGCCTGCTCATCACTTGCTGCTTGTCGAACTCGGCACCCATGTCCAGCATGGCGTCCGCAAAACGGTCCACGATTTCGGTTATCGCGTCCGTGTTTAGTTGGTTGAGAATGCCAATGCGGACCTGAACGGGCTCGGACAGAGTGGGCCAGATCCCGAAGTTCTGCGCCCGGCATTGCGCAACCAGTTCTTTCTCTTTGCCCGCGAGCTTGCCGGGCAGATTGAGCACGACCAGACTTGTCATGTTGGAGGTGACTTCGCAGCCCATTGCTTGAACCGCCTGCCTCAACGCTCTTTCGTGATAGGCATAGTCGGCTGCCTTGCGGGCGCGCCCGTAAGTCAGGAGGATGCGTAAGGCTTCATGGAACGCGGCGACCGCGTAGCATGAATGGGTCCGGTGGTAAGCCGCTGCCGTGACATCCTTGCCATCCACGATTCCCCAGTGGCGCCCTTCCAAGATTGGATGGTGCACATAGGTGTGGCAGCCACGCTTTGCGACAACATCGATTGCTTTATCGGTGAAGCTCACCGGCGCATAGGTTAGCGGCAGACTCAGCACACCCTTCTGCGGGCACGACGCCCAGGCAACGACGCCGCGATAGTCGTCGATACTATAGTCGGCAACACCTAAGCTGGACACGACATCGACAATGCCCATCGCCCCGTGCTCCAGGCACGAGTCGCTAAATCCTTTTAAATCGTTGATGCGACCGCTGCCCGTCTCCCAATGGGCCATGAAGGCCCACATTGGTTTGTGCTTAGCGAGCGCCGCATCAATAATCTCCTTGGTGACAGATTGGCCGTGCGGCACCTCCACTATAACAACGCTTGCCGACTGTGGGTTCAACGGGCTGGCGGCTAGCTCTTCGCTCGTGGCCGCCTTCATGCGAATGGTGAGACCATCAATGCCGCTGAACGTACCGTTGACGAAAGCAACGACTGTGTCGCCCGGCAAAATCATGCTGAGCACGCAATCAAGCCCGCTGAAGCCAGTACCTCCGACACCATAGGTGTAGGTGTTCTTGGTACCGAACACCTCGCGTAGCATTTCCTTGGCCTCGATCATGCCCCTCACGACATCCTTGTGCATGTGATCGGCGACGCCGGTCTTGGCGAAGCGTTCCAGCACTCTGGGATCGGTGTTCCCCGGACCGGGGCCAGCGGCCAGGGTGGGGGGAATTTCAAGGGCGGGATATATTGTCATGTTTCCTCCCAAGGCCTTACGGCCATTATTAAGAACAAACGGCACGATCTTGTAGCCGGCCGCACAACTGGCGCAAAGGCCAACCGGACAATACTATAAACAGATCAGTTTTCGAACCAAAGTGAAGGGTAAGATCGTCGCTGGGTACGGTAGTCAATTTCCGAGAGAATAGTGGTAACGACCACAATCCCCTCGAGCCAGACCTGCGGCCACATGCCCAGAATGTGAGCAAACTGCCATCAGCGGTAGAAGCGGCCAACTCGTAGGGTGAAGTTGCCCGGCTTTTTTGCACAAGCCTCACTGCGGAGGGGTTGCGGCGCGGCCAGACTCGGCCGCCTAGTGTTGATCGGGGGCCTCCTCTGTTCCGTCACACGACAGTCGCGATTTTGCCATAGCGCGAGCCCTCTTATGCCCTGAACTGACCTTACAAGCCGCAGCACACCTTTATTGGGGGATTTTTTGCAATGCCGATAGTCCGCCACTCGGTCAGCGCCGCGATGATGTCGCCAGCCAATTGGCGCAGCTGCGGCGCGGGTCTGCTCGCCTTCGCGCTTCTCATTTTCGCGAGTGGGGCGCAGGCACAGACGCCTTCAGGATCTGAAATTGACACCGCTGCCATTTCGGCAACTCAGGATCTGACGGCATCGCGGATCAAGGCCAAGATTGACGAAATAGAAGGGCGCAAGGACATTGATGCAGCGGTGCGCGATCAGGCGCTGGCGCTCTATCGCAAAGCGCTCAGCCAACTAGAAGCGGCGGAGGCGAACAGCTCAGCGGCCGCTAAATTTCAAGATGCGATCAAAGAGTCGCCGAGGCGAATTGCCGAGGTAGAAAAGCAATTGGCTAAGGTCCTCGCTTCGGCCCAAGAACACAGTGCGACGCTCAGGAAGTCCATTGCGCGATTGCCTCTCAGCGACGTTGAGCAGCGGCTTACCACGACACAAGGCGAAGTTGCCAAGCTTAAGAGCGAGCTTGATCAGATTGAGACGTCGCTGCGGGAGATGGCGTTGAGGCCGACCGCGGCGCGCACCGAGCAATCAGCCGAAAAGAAGAAGCTTGATGAGTTCGTGGAGCCTCGCACCGCTTCAGGCAATTCTGATCAACCGTCGCTCATTGCTGAGGCGCGGCGCGCGTCAATCACGGCAGAGCGGCTGGCAGCATCCGCCAAAATAAATCTGCTAGAACAGGAGCTGATCAGTCTGCCGGCGCGGCAAACGCTCGCCACCGCGAGCCGTGATCTGGCAGCCGCGAAGCACGACATCCTGAAGAAACAGGTCCCGATGCTGGAGGCACAGATTAACGAGTTGCGCAAGAGCGATGCGTTGCAACAGCAGGCGCAAGCAGACAGCGTAACGCGTCAACTCTCCGGACAGCACCCCATATTGGAGGACTACGCCAAGGCAACGTCGGCCTTGCGCGAGAAGCAGGCAGACTTCACACGAAGTGCCGAAGAGACACAATCTAAGCTGACGGAGATCAATGCCGAAATTGCGCGCGTCAAGGAGAGCCTGACATCTGCCCAGCAGATTCTCGATATTGGCAGTGTTGGTGAGGAACTCGGAGAATACTTGCGTGAGATGCGCGCCCAGCTTCCGCTCCTCGCTAATCTAAGCGAGGCAATTCACAAGCGCGAGGCGGCCATCATCGATGCGCGACTGCAACGACTCAATATCGATCAAAGGCGACGCACTCTCTCTGATCCCAAGCGCGCCGCTGAACGCTTACTCACGACCACGGATCTGGGACCGATAAACCGCCGGGCGGATTTGCAGCCGACGCTTGAGACACTAATGAAGGCGAGGCGTGATGCTCTCGACCGCTTGAGCCAAGCGTATGCGCGCCGCATCGAGCAGCTGGCCGAATTCAATGGCGCGCAACGAGAATTGTTTAGCCAGACGGAGCAGCTCAATTCGCTGCTAAATAGTAGGCTGCTGTGGCTGCCAAGTTCTGCCCCGCTGGGGTGGCAATGGTTTGAACAGATTACAAAGACTTTCAGTTGGTTGACCGACAGTGAGAGTTGGAAGCGTACCGGCCTATCACTGTGGAACCGCGTTGCTGAGGCTGCAATTCCGAGCGGCATGATTTTGGTCTTATGTGGGCTCCTTTGGATCAATCGAAGAAGACTGCTGCAGCAACTCGATAAAATTGCCGATTCTGTCGGCAGAGTATCGACAGACAACTTCCTAGCGACGCCACAGGCACTGCTGATCACCGCACTTCTCGCGCTGCCGTTGCCTGTTCTCACAGGCTACGTGGGTTGGCTCTTGGCGCAGGCTCCGGAAGCCTCCGCGTTCGCGGTGTCCGTAGGTAAGGGCCTTGTTGCAACATCGCTCTTAATTCTCGCAATTCGCTTCCTACAGCTCCTCTGCTTGCCGCGTGGGCTCCTTCGTGTGCACTTCGATTGGAACCAGCGCGCATGCAAGATGCTCGTGCGCAACCTGGGCAGGTTGCTTCTCGTGGCTGCGCCCGTGGTGTTTCTGATAGGGATGATTGAGGGTAGCAATTCGCAGGTCTACCGTGACGGGCTCGGTCGGTTGGCATTCCTGACTACTGCCATAGCGTTCGCCGTGTTCGCGGGCCGCGTATTAAGTCCACACCGCGGCATGTTCGCAGCGCGGCTCTCCCGAGAGGGCGCACTATGGCTAACGCGGGGCGCCTGGCATTTTCTGTTCTGTGCGGCACCGCTTGCGCTCGCGGCCCTCGCCATCTCCGGTTATTACGACAGTGCTTCCGAACTGCAATCGCGGCTCGGAATGACGCTGGTGATCTCCATTCTCGGACTGATCGCGTACGCAATTGCGATGCGCCAGGTTCTTCTCGTCCGCCGCCGTTTAGAGATTAAGCGCGCGCAAGAACGGCGTAGGAAGGCGCTCGCGATGGCTGCCACCCAAGCTGAGGCCCAAGCGACGGGTGATGCGACGCCCCGAATGCTGGAAGAATCTGCAGTCGACGTGGCGTCAATTAGCCAACAGACACGAACACTCTTGCGCATGTTTGTTCTGGTCGGTCTTGCGGCCGGTCTATGGCTTGTTTGGCAGCAATTGCTTCCCGCACTCGGCGTCCTCGACGGAGTCGCTCTATGGACACAAACGATCACGACTGAGGCCGGGACCAAGATCATACCGGTTACGGTGTCCAATTTGCTGATTGGCGTCGCGATTGGCATTCTGACGTTCATCGCCGCGCGCAATTTGCCCGGCCTTCTGGAGTTTATGTTCTTGCAGAGGCTCTCAATTGAGCCTGGAACGCGCTATGCCATCATTGCCATCAGCCGGTACTTCATCGTGGCTGTTGGTCTGTTTATCGCCTTCGAGCGCATTGGCGCCGACTGGTCGCAAATGCAGTGGATCATCGCGGCACTCGGCGTTGGCGTTGGGTTTGGTCTGCAGGAAATCGTCGCCAACTTCGTCTCTGGTTTGATCATCCTGTTTGAGCGGCCCGTACGCGTCGGTGACGTTGTGACCATTGGAGATCTCAGTGGCACAGTCTCGCGCATCCAGATACGCGCGACAACCATCACAGATTGGGATAACCACGAGATCCTTGTTCCCAACAAATCACTCATCACGGACAAGGTGGTAAACTGGACGTTAAGTGAGCCCGTCACGCGCATTCTGATCAAGATCGGTATTGCCTATGGCTCCGATACGGCCCTGTCTCAAAAGGTCATCCTGGAGACCGTGAAGGCCAATCCACTCGTTCTTGGGGCACCGCCGCCCACCGTATTCTTCCTTGAGTTCGGTGATAGTTCACTGAACTATGAGATCCGGGCATTCGTGGCGCAGCCAACGCACCGCTTGCTGGTCTTGCACGAGCTTCATATGGCGCTTGATCGCGCAATGAGACAGCACAATATCACGATCCCGTTCCCGCAGCGCGATCTTCATCTGAAATTCGGCGAACCAGCGGAAGGCTTGCAGGATAGATACGTCGAAGCACTGCGCAAAAAGTATCCTGAGGCCGCCGAGTAATCGCTCAAATCAAACCGGCTCATACAGCTATGTAGCTGCGTATCGTGTATCCGGTGCACATTACGCCGCGATCGACGTCAAAATCTAGGACAAGAGCAAGTATCGCGCGCTCGATCGGCGCGCGCCGGTCCAAAACGCGCAAGTTGGTCAGGATAACAAAACTGATCATCGCTCCCGTTGAAAAGCGCCCCACTTTCAGGGGAAGGCGTTAACGCGGCGCTTGTTTTACCGGCATCACTTAATCTCTTGAATAAAGGGATGTTGCGTACCTGCGAAGCAACTTTTCGATCTCAAGGATGGTGAAAAGGAGTGCTCCGGCGCCTATCACGAGCAAGCCGTCCATCAGCGTCAGTGGGCGCGTATCGAAGAGCGCGCGCATCACGGGGGTATACGTAAACGCCAGTTGGAGAGCGATGATACTGGCTACGCCCAGCAAGACCGCCCGCGTGCCAAACAAACCTTCAATCGTCAGTGATGTCATGCGCAGATAGCGTACGCTGAAGAGATAGAAGACCTCCATAACGACAATTGTGTTGACGACGATCGTACGCGCTTCTACGTGCGAGCGGCCGCTTTGCTCCGCCCAGCGGAATATGGCGAAGGCGATAATTGCAAATAGGATTGACACGAGAACGATGCGCCAGATGAGGAAGCCCGAGAGCAGTGGCTCGCCCGGCACCCGAGGCGGCCTGCGCATGACGTCGGCTTCTGCTGGCTCAAATGCCAAAACTAAGCCCAACGCTCCCACGGTCACGGTGTTAATCCAGAGGATTTGCACCGGCGTGACCGGCAAGGTCCATCCGAACAAGATTGCGGCCGCAATGATCAGCGTCTCTCCGAAACTCGTCGGCAGGGTCCAGGCGATGACTTTGATGAGATTGTCATAGACGGTGCGGCCCTCGCGTACCGCGGCCACGATCGACGCAAAGTTGTCATCGGCCAGCAACATGTCGGCCGCTTCTTTGGCGACCTCGGTGCCTTTTTCTCCCATGGCCACGCCGATATCGGCGCGTTTTAAAGCCGGCGCGTCGTTGACACCGTCGCCGGTCATCGCAACGACGTCTCCGTCAGCTTGCAGTGCTTCGACAAGCTGGAGCTTGTTGAACGGACTCGTGCGCGCAAAGACAGTCGTCGCCTGTGCGACGCGGCCCAGGGCCCGGGCGTCCAGTTTATCAAGGTTATGGCCGGTTGCGAGGTTGTCAGGTTCCGCAAGACAAAGTTGGCGAGCAATAGCCTTAGCCGTCGACCAATGGTCTCCGGTAATCATTTTAACGCGGATGCCCGCGTCACCGCATTCGCGAACGGCTAAAATCGCCTCTTCACGCGGCGGATCGATGAGGCCGACAAGGCCAAGCAAGACGAGGCCGTTGTCATTGTGCATATCCGCAAAGTCTAGCTCCGTCGTTCCAGCCGGCATGGACTTCATGGCGAGCGCAACGACGCGGTGCCCTCCGCTGGCAAGCTGGTCGATCGTGGCGTTCCAATATGCGGGTTTTATTGGCGTGTCCCCGGTTCGCCCGGCTTGGCGATCGCACATCTCTAAGATACGCTCCGGCGCGCCCTTCACGACGATCAGGGCGCCATCCTCCCCGCTGCGATGCAACGTCGCCATGTATCGATTCTGCGCTTCGAACGGGATTTCGTCGAGACGCGGCCTGTGCTTTCTCGCTGTGTCGGGGTCGTAACCAGCTTTTACTCCGAATGCGACGAGCGCTCCTTCCATAGGCTCGCCTGCCACGTTCCAAACGCCGTCGTAGTGGCGCAGACTTGCCTCATTGCATAGGAGCGCTGCCAGTGCGAGCCGCATAAGGACCGGGTCGCCCGCTGGGTCAACCTCACGCCCGGCGACACTGAAGCCGCCTTTAGGAGCATAACCGACGCCGCCGACATTGTAGGTAGCCTCGGCGAGCACGGCGACACGGACGGTCATTTCATTCTTCGTCAGCGTCCCAGTTTTGTCGGAGCAGATGACCGAGACGGAACCCAAAGTTTCCACGGCGGGCAACCGACGAATAATGGCATTGCGCGAAGCCATGCGCCGCACGCCGATTGCAAGGGTGATTGTCATCACGGCCGGTAGGCCTTCAGGGATTGCCGCCACCGCCATGCCGACTGCGGCCATAAAGGCATCACCCACCATGTAGCTCCGTACGAATACCGCAAAGGCAACGGTCGCAACGCACAGTGCGAGGATGGCGAACGTCAACTGCTTGGCAAACGCATCCATCTGCCGGATGAGGGGTGTCACCAATTTTTCGACGCGGCCGAGCATCACGCTGATGCGGCCGAGTTCGCTTGTCACTCCGGTCGCCACCACGATGCCCGTGCCCTGTCCCGCCGTCACTAGCGTTCCCGAGTAGGCCATGGCGCTTCGGTCTCCGAGCAATGCGTCCTCAGGCACGGCGGCTACTGATTTTTCAACTGCTACGGATTCACCCGTCAACGCGGCTTCATCGATGCGCAGGTTGCGCGCCTTCATGAGTCGAACGTCGGCGCTTACGCGGTCGCCGGGCTCCAAGATCAACAGATCTCCAGGAACAAGCTCTGCGGCGTTCACAGAGATCCGGTGCCCCTCGCGAATCACGGAGGCCTTGGGGCTGATCATCTTGCTGATGGCCGCGAGCGCTTTCTCCGCGCGGCCTTCCTGGATGTAACCGATGACTGCGTTGAGGAGGACCACGAGCAGGATCACGGCCGTGTCAATGCCGTGGCCGAGCAGAGCTGTTATCACAGCAGAACCCAGTAGGACGTAAATAAGAACATTGTCGAATTGAGCGAAGAAGCGCCGCAGTGCGCTCTTTCCTTGGGCTGCCGGAAGCACGTTGGCACCGTGACGCGTCAGACGGCGCGCCGCCTCCTCATGCGAGAGGCCTTCTCTGGGGACTTCGAGCTGGCCGGCGGCCTGTTCAGCCGTCATGGCGTACCACTTGGGCTGCGGTGCACCGCGCACACGCTGGCCGTCGGGGTGTGGACTCTCAGCCTTCCATCCAATGCGGCGCAAGTACGATTTCAAAATTCGATCAGACTTTCCGACCATTAAGCAACGCGATCTCGAGCCGCTTAGTCAACGAAAGGAATCAGTTGCCGCGCACGCTCTTCAATTGTCGCGTTCTTATGTACAATGCGAGCAAACCAAGCGAGTGGCGTGCGAGTTTTTGAGAGCTCGTTACAGCCCGTACAGCTATGTAATTCCAACACGTTAGTCGCTCCCTTGTACTCTATCCTGTAATAAATCTGACGCACCATTGCCACAGCGCTAAGAGAAAATAGGAATGTCCGCAAGATTTCGACACGCAACTTGCCGCAGGATGTTAGCGTTTGAAATAGAGGGTGAGGAGTCGGGATTGTCCGTATCGAATCGTGGCGGGCATCCGGTAAAGAAGGGGAAGCTTTCGGCATTCTAGATGACTAGGGGGGATGCTATGGCACACCGTAAGAATCCGAAGTACGAGACTTCTTATGACGCTTCTGGCGACAAAGCATTGACTTGGTTTTTTGTCGGCCTCGGTTTTATAGCACTGGTCACCGCCCTTGTGGGGCAGGTCGGCGGTGCGTAGCTAGCACATTGATGAGCGCGCAAGCGCTGACTATTCGACTGGGGGACCGCAGGTTTTACTGTGGCCCGCGGGTGTTGGCATTCAATTGTGTATTTCCACCTAACTCAGATTTATAAGGGGGTACCTCGAGGACATCCTCGAGGCGCGTCATTTTGAATTGGAATGCAGCTGTTAGAAGCAGCATCGCTTGGATGCCTGCTCCTTCTCAAGCCAATAGATCTTGCGTCTTATCGCGCGGGTCGGCGCATTAGCTGTCCATATCACTCGTTCCGTAACTGGTTTGGAGTCTGGTCATGAGCGCGTTCTTCAAATCGCTATTTGTGCTGTTGTCGGTGATAACGGTTCTAGTGCTTTACGTCGTTGTGGAGGTTGTCCTGGCGATGTTTGCCTACATGTACTTGGCACTCAATCATGTTGAGACGTTCGGCACTCTCATTAGCTATTCACGGGACGTCCTAAACTTGTTTGCCAACCAACTGGAACAATTTTCTCCCGAACTTGCCAATCGCGCCTACACAACCTTGCTCGGAGAGCTTGGTCCCAAGTCCATCCTACTTCTCTTGATCGGCCTTCTTGTGAGTGCGCTGGGCAGGCTTGTCAGTTGGCTTTTGCGGCGCTGGGTTCATAGTACGCGACTGGGTCTTCCGAGTTCCATACGTTGACGTCGGTCAATGTGCCGGCGCATGTGCGCGGTTATTGAGCCCGTCATGCCAGCGGGCAACTCAGAACGTTACCGGCCCGCCTCTGCAAATGCATTTTGCCAGTCAGGTTAACGACCAAAGGTCTATAGGAAGGCGAGAAAGACAGCTTATTATGGCTGTGTCTGCCTAAGGTGAGTTTCATGTTTGCAAAGTATCTCGTTCCCATATTGGCACTGATCATTGTCGCGCCTCTCGTAGTAGCTCCCGTTGCATCACAGGCGCAGGACACAGCGTCCAATCAGGAGGCGCTACTCAAGAAGGAGGAGCTTGACCAACTTCTCGCGCCAATAGCCCTCTATCCCGATGACCTTTTATCCAATGTGCTGATGGCTTCCACTTATCCCCTGGAGGTCGTGCAGGCGGCCCGGTGGATTAAGGAGCCAGCCAACGCAAAGCTGAAAGGCGACGACCTAACGATGGCGCTCGAGAAACAGGACTGGGAACCCAGCGTCAAGTCGCTGGCGCCGTTCCCTGAAGTCCTGGAAATGATGAGCGCGCAACTTGAGTGGACGCAAAAACTGGGCGACGCGGTTCTCGCGCAAGAGGCCGACGTCATGGATCAAATCCAGCACCTGCGCGATAAGGCTGACGAGGCCGGCAATCTCAAAAGCAACGAGAAGCAGAAGGTTACTAAGAAGAGTTCAGACTCAGACGGCAAAGAGTACATCTACATTGAACCTGCCAGCCCCGAAATCGTATACGTGCCTGTCTACGAACCGACCGTCGTCTATGGGTCGTGGTGGTACCCAGCCTATCCACCGTACTATTGGCCGCCGTGGCGGGGTGGTGCGTTCGTGCGCGGGTTTTTCTGGGGCGTAGGTGCTGCGATTGTCCCGCCCCTTTGGGGCTGGGGACGCTGCAACTGGGGCGGCCGCTACATCAATGTCAACGTCAACAAATACAATAGGATCAACGTCAACAAGCCAAAGATCACCTCGAATAAATGGAAGCACAATTCCTATCACCGCCGTGGTGTCAAATATAACAACAACAACGTGCGACAGAAATACGCCAAGAGCGACATTCGGGCCGGTCAGAAAAAGCGGCTCGACTATCGCGGCCATGGCGGCAAGCAAGTGCTTAGGCCCGATGGGGATCGCCAGCCGGGAGCGCGTCCAAAACCAGGTGAGAGGCCGAAGGCCGGTGGCGACAAACGACCAGGCGGCCCGAAGGCCGGTGATCGCAGACCCGGTGATCGACCGGGCGCATCAAAGCGTCCAAAGCCTGACAAGCGCCTATCGACTGGTCCCAAGAAGCGACCGTCAACAGCTGCCAAGAAGCGGCCTTCAACTGGCCCAAAAAAGCGGCCTTCATCCGGATCAAGAAAGCGCAAGAGCAACCAAGCCTTCTCCAAACCAAGAAACAAGTCGTCGGCCCGCAGGCACGCAAGCCGTGGCCGATCGAGTATGGGGCGGAGTCGCGGGGGTGGGCGTCGTGGTGGCGGCGGCCGTCGTGGTGGAGGCCGCAGGCGCTAGTGAGCTGCCAAATACAACGAATAGGTTCTGAAAGTGTTCAATTTCGAAGCCGGTGATTTGTCGAGGCGACCATGACCCTGTCTTTGCAACGTGTTTGGACTGATGGAATCTCCAGATTGCGTCCGCTCACTTGGTTGAGTGCGCTTGTTGCTGGGCTGGCCATTGCATCAGGCGCTGCTGCACAACAAAGCTACAAAACGCCAGATGAGGCTGTTAGCGCGCTCGTAGAGGCGGCACGGTCGGGCAGTGCGGAGACGCTCCTTATCGTACTTGGCCCTGATAGCGAGGATATTGTGTTGTCTGGCGATGACGTTGCTGACGCCGCCGGCCGGCAGAGGTTCATTCAGGCTTATGATGAAAAGCACGCGGTGGAGTTAGAAGGTGACGACGAGGCCGTTCTGATTCTCGGCAATGAAGAATGGCCGTTCCCGATCCCGCTTGTTCGTGAGAACGATGTGTGGACATTTGATGCCGCGGCCGGCCGTGATGAAATTCTAGCGCGGCGCATTGGCCGCAACGAACTCAACGCTATTCAGGCCATATTGGCTTACGTTGATGCTCAGAATGAGTATGCGGAGGCGGCGCACGCGAATGGCGGGATTGCGCTCTATGCGCAAAGGATCGTGAGCCAACCTGGCAAAAAGGATGGACTTTATTGGCCGGCAGAATTGGGCGGAGAAAGCCCGCTTGGTGAACTGGTCGCAAGAGCGACGGCGGAAGGCTATAGCGTCGGCGAAGATCGCGCGCCCTACCATGGCTACTATTACAGGGTTCTGACACGGCAGGGTGCTTCAGCAGCTGGCGGTGCCTATGACTACATCGCTGGAGACAGGATGATCGGCGGCTTTGCTCTCGTAGCGTATCCGGCTGAGTATCAGAACTCAGGTGTCATGACCTTCCTCGTCAATCACGAGGGCATTGTGTTCCAGAAGGATTTAGGCCCGCAAACAAGCGAAATTGCCGAAAGCATGACCGAATTCAATCCAGATGACAGCTGGGAACGAGCACAGACAGATGCTTCGGCGCCATAGGCGCTGCAAACCTGCAGAACCTTAAGGCGCCGGGCGACTGTTTAGCCGCCTTTCGGCGCGGGGAAGCGCGATATGTTTGGAGACCCACTGTTTTGGGTATTTGTTCTTCCCGGCCTACTGTTAGGCGCATACGCGCAGTCGCGCATCAAAATGAATGTTGCGAAATATTCTCGTGTCGCAACTGACGGCGGCGTTACCGGCGCTCAGGTTGCACGCCGCTTGCTCGACTCACAAGGGCTCCAAAAAGTTGCCGTAGAGTCGACTCCGGGAATGCTGAGCGATCACTACGATCCGCGCTCCAAGATACTGCGACTGAGCCAAGAAGTGTACTATACGCCAAGCGTTGCCGCAGCGGGGATAGCCGCTCATGAGGCAGGCCACGCATTGCAGGATGCGGTGGACTACTTCCCCTTGGAGGCGCGAACATACATCGTGCCAGCTGTCCAACTCGCGTCGCAAGTTGCCCCATGGCTGTTTATTGGAGGGATGATCTTAGGCTTTCCCACTCTTGCCTGGTCCGGTGTCATACTTTTTGGGTCGTCGTGTATTTTCTCTCTCATCACATTGCCGGTGGAGTTTGATGCCAGTGCTAGGGCGCAAGAACTGCTCGTCAGCCACGGCATCATTCGCGGCCAGGAACAAATAACGGGCGTTGAGAAGGTATTGGGGGCGGCGGCCTGGACTTATGTGGCCGCAGCCGTGTCAGCGATAGGTAGCTGGTTATTCTACGTTTTCGTGCTGCTTTCCCAGGTGCGCAGTGCCGCAGATCATAGATGACTTTGCGTTGAACTTGTGGGATTCGGCCGCAAGGTTCGGCAGAATTTCGCAGCCGGACTAGAGCGACTTGAGATAAGCGATTACATCATCGCGCTGCTGCTGTGAGGGCAATCCTGGGAAGGTCATGTACGTTCCCGGTGCGAAGGTCCTGGGACTAGTGAGCCATTTTTCTAGATTGGCCTTGTCCCAGATCCCGGTGTGCTTTTTCAAAGCGGCCGAAAAGCTGAAGCCCGGCTTGCTGGCAATCTTCGTACCGAAGACACCATAGAGGTTTGGACCCACGCGCGTGCCGCCGCCCTTATTAAAGGTGTGACATGCGCCGCATTGCGTGTGGGCAATTTCCTTTCCACGTTCTGCAGCGGTTTTAGCAGTGCTAGCTTTGCTTGGAGCAGCCTTATCTGACTTGGCGTCCGACTTGTCAGCCGTATTTGCCGCCATCTTCGGTGTTGTTGCTTTGTCTGGTTCTGCGAGTGCCACGCCAAAATACGCCGAGACAGAGCGGCGCCAATCCGAATTTTGAAGTAATTCCTCAGCAGCCTCATCTGTAATGCGCGGCGCGTGATCCAACTTGAAGGCGCTCATGGCGAGCATTGGCGCGTCCCATTCGCCGGTGAAGTGCACGAGCTGGTAGGGGACGATGACTTCGTATTGATCAAAACCAAGGAACCCGCCCCGATCGATCACGGCATACAGAGCCTGACCGCTTGAGCTGTCGATGATGAGACCCGACAGCGTGCCGAGTGTCTCGCTGTATTTTCCCTCACTGCGAACATTAAGGCCAACAACGTCACTCGACACGATGAAGAAGGGTTTGCGCTTTTCTGGGGCGCTTGCACTCGGAGCCGTTGCAGGTGTTGAGGCGGCCGGTTTTTTATCCGCCAACTTTGTCTTCGATGCATCCGCCTGCGGTTTAGCCTCGGTTGACGTAGCAGTTTTAGCAGACGGAAGCGTTACCTGCGAGCGCCAAGAGGCGACTAGGTGGGCCGTTGCGTTGGGAGCAGCCTCGTTGCCCCAACTTGTGCGCACGTAATTGGCAATATCGGCAATGTCCTGATCAGTGAGGGTGCCGGCAAACGAGGGCATGGCGAGTAAGCCGTTGCGCGCGGGCACACCTTGGAGGACGGCCGAAAGTATGTTGTACGGCTGGGCAGCGACGACAGTGGGATTGCCCGCAAGCGGTGGCACCTTGCCCGTCATGCCCTTGCCAGTCTTCTGGTGACAAACGGCACAATGCGTATCGAAGAGTTTCTTGGCACGCTCCTCAACCTTAGGAGTAAGCTTGGCCACCTTAGCAGGAGGCAACGTCTCACCCTGTCCGGTGTCATCATCAAACATGAAGGTCGCGATATCGGCGATATCACTGTGCTCGAGTTTGGTAAGGCTATCGTGGACGACCACTTCCATTGGACCAAGCGTGGTGGAGTCGCTCGTTACGCCCTTCATTAGGAACGCGACCAGATCCGTCTTGTTCCAATTGTTTCTTTTCTTGAGAGCATCGCGCGTAATGTTGGGGGCAAACCAGGTGTCTAGGTGGCTTCCCTCAAAGCGCTCGCTGGGGATCGTCGCGCCCATGAAATTGCGCGGTGTATGACAAGCACCACAGTGAGCAAGCGCCTCGACAAGGTAGGCACCTCTGTTCCAGGCCGCGCTCTTGGTCTTATCTGTCTTATAGTAGCCCTCATCAAAGAACAGCACGCGCCAAAAGAACATCATTGAGCGGATGGAGAACGGGAAGCTCAGCCCGTTTTCCTTTCTTACTTTTTTTATGGGTGGCAGGCTCCGCAAGTAAGCCCACAGCGCCTTAAGGTCAGGCTGCTCAATTTTTGTGAAAAAGGTGTAGGGCATGGCGGGATAAAGATATGCGCCGTCGGCACGAATGCCGTCATGCACCGCATTCTTGAAGTCATCGAAGGTCCACTTGCCGATTCCGGTCTCTGAATCGGGCGTAATGTTGGGCGAATAAATGGTTCCAAAAGGCGTGTTGATCCCTAGACCGCCGGCAAATTTCTCTTTGGGCGAGCCCGTGTGACAGGGCATGCAGTCCCCAGCCAAGGCGATATGGCGGCCATGCTCCACGAGGCTGGGGTCGGGGTCAGCCTTTGTGTCCGTTGGGTTTGCGACCGCGCTGCCCGCAAAAACGATTGTGCACATGATACCGCTGCGGACCCAATCAGGAATCATTGTCTGCCTCGCCGCCGTTTTTTCCGGATGCCGGTCACCTAAAGCGCGCTCACCTCAAGTTGGAACTCAACAGTATCAGACCGGTCACAAAATTCAGCAACAGTAATGTCGTGACGAGTGACGAGCACAGCGTTAAGCTTGTCTGTCGAGTTCTAGCTGTTCGCTGTCAGTGTGGGATTTGGCGGCGATCGCCGTCATGATCGTAATCGTTTGTCGCAAACCGGTCATAGGAGCGAATGCCACGATGCGGGTGGGCCCTCTTTGTATAGCTGCTGCCATCGGACCAGCAGCTCTTTTGAGCGCTGTACACGCGACGGCAGGCTTTGGTGAACCTTCTCCCTGGCAGACGGGGCTGCAGTACGCCAGTACGCCGGTAATGGATTCCATCATCGGTTTCAACGATGTGCTCCTCGCGATCATGGCAAGTATCGCGGGGCTCGTATTTGTCTTGCTGATTACGGTGATGGTGCGCTTCAACAAGTACGTCCATCCCACGCCCTCGAAGCGAACTGGCAATTGGCCGCTTGAGGTTGCCTGGACGCTTGTTCCGTTCTGCATCGTGGCGTTCATCGTATTCCTGTCGTTTCGCCTGCTGTTTTTCGAGGAGGACATCCCGCGCGCGGATCTCACGGTGAAGGCGACGGGGCACCAATGGTTTTGGGGCTATAGCTATCCCGATCACGGCAATTTCAAATTTTTTTCCGAAATGCTCAGCGACGAGAGTCGCAAGCCCGGACAGCCACGGCTCTTGGCCGTCAACAATGATCTGGTTGTGCCTGTGAACAAAGTGGTTCGCGTTCAGGTCATCGGCGGGGACGTGATTCATTCCTTCTCGGTTCCCTCGTTTGGTATCAAAATTGATGCGGTCCCGGGCCGGCTAAACGAGACTTGGTTCCAGGCCACGCAGGAAGGCATGTACTACGGCCAGTGCTCCGAACTATGCGGGATGAATCACTCATTCATGCCAATCGCGGTGCGCGTCGTTAGCGAGCAGGAGTTCAATGCCTGGGTCGAAGAGGCCAAGAAGAAATTTGCTCAAAATCCTGCGCCGAATGCGACCGAGACTGCCGGGCTAAATTCCATGCGTGTCGATGAGTAACGGGATCAGGCATCGAGTGGTCCAACCGTAAAGATCTAAGGGGCTTGAGTATGGCAACAACGGCGACAACTCCTGGTGCAGGTGCAGAAACTGCCCCGCCCGTGGGATGGCGCCGTTACGCGTATGCGACAAATCACAAGGACATTGGCACGCTCTATCTTGTGTTTGCCTTATGCGCCAGCCTTGTTGGCACAGCTCTTTCAATGGTCATCCGCTTTGAACTGCACGAGCCAGGCCTCCAGTTCTTCACCAATCCGCAGTACTACAATGTCGTCGTAACCGCGCATGGCTTGGTCATGATCTTTTTCGTGCTCATGCCTGCGCTGATCGGTGGCTTCGGCAATTGGATGGTGCCGCTTATGATCGGGGCGCCGGACATGGCGTTCCCGCGCTTGAATAACCTGTCGTTTTGGTTGCTGGTCGCCTCGTTCACGATGTTCGTCAGTTCCGCGTTTTTTGGGGGCGCGCCAGGGACGACCGGCGCCGGTACGGGATGGACGCTTTATCCGCTCTTGTCGACAAAAGGCCATCCAGGTCCATCGGTCGACTTCGTCATCCTGTCATTACACTTGGCCGGTGCTTCTTCGATTCTGGGGGCGATAAATTTCATCACGACGATTCTGAACATGCGCGCGCCGGGCATGACCATGCACAAGATGCCGCTTTACGTTTGGTCAATCCTCATAACGGCGACCATGCTAGTGCTGGCCCTTCCTGTGCTTGCCGGGGCCGTTACCATGCTGCTTGTCGACCGGAATTTCAGCGCGATGTTCTTCAACCCACAGGGTGGCGGTGATCCGCTGTTGTTCCAGCACTTATTCTGGTTCTTCGGCCATCCAGAAGTCTACATCATGATCCTGCCGGCCTTCGGGATCATCAGCACTGTCATTGCGACCTTCTCCACAAAGCCGATCTTTGGCTACCTGGGGATGGTCTACGCAATGGTGTCGATCGGACTCATCGGTTTCGTTGTTTGGGCCCACCACATGTATACCGTCGGGCTCTCAGCTGATGTGCAGGCCTACTTCGTTGCCGCTAGCTTGGCCATCGCGGTGCCGACTGGGATCAAGATCTTCTCATGGATTGCCACGATGTGGGGCGGATCAATCGAGTTCCGCACGCCAATGTTGTGGGCTATCGGGTTTATCTTCCTTTTTACCGTTGGCGGCGTCACCGGCGTGATGCTAGCCAATGCAGGCGTCGATCGCATTCTTCAAGACACCTATTTCGTTGTGGCACACTTCCACTACGTACTCTCGCTTGGTGCCGTCTTCGGTATCTTTGCCGGCTGGTACTACTGGTTTCCTAAGATGACGGGGTACATGTTGTCCGAGACGATCGGCCATGTGCACTTCTGGGTGACCTTTATTGGCGTCAACATTCTCTTTTTCCCGCAGCACTTCCTTGGTCTTGCAGGAATGCCGCGACGTGTAGCCGACTATCCAGATGCCTTTGAGGGTTGGAACTACGTGTCCTCAATGGGCGCCTACCTGGCAGCGATTGGCGCACTCATCTTCTTCTTTGGACTGGCGGAGGCGTTCTATCGCAGGTGCCATGCGCCCGATAATCCTTGGGGCGAAGGGGCAACGACGCTTGAATGGACACTGTCGTCGCCGCCGCCGTTCCATCAGTTCGAAGTGTTGCCGCGCATCAAGTGAGGGTCCGCAAGAGCGCTACCGCCCACCACGACGGAGATAAGAAAAGATGGCCGAGGCGGAACAAAGTGGCCATGAATACCAGCTCCTTGAGTCCAGCCCGTGGCCGATCCGCGGTGGGATCTCGGCGCTGTTGCTGGCGGCTGGCCTGCTGATTTGGATCTATGAGCTGATCTGGCCCGCGTGGATTGTCTTCGTTCTAGGTGTTCTGGGCGTTGCCGTCACTATGGTTGGCTGGTGGCGCGAGGTTATTCGCGAAGGCGAGGATCACGAACACACACCTGTAGTGCAGCTCTCACTGCGTTACGGGATGATCTTGTTTATCTGTTCGGAGGTGATGTTCTTCGTCGCGTGGTTCTGGGCGTATTTCAATACGGCGCTCTTTCCCGCTGATGCCCAACAAGTCGTTCGAGATCAAGTGATCGGCGGCCAATGGCCGCCGCAAGGTATCGTAACTTCGAACCCCTGGGGGTTGCCGCTGCTCATGACGGTGATTCTTTTGAGTTCGGCAGTGACCGTCACATGGGCACATCATTCTTTGTTGAAGAACAACCGTAAGGGCCTCAAGATCGGGCTGATCTGTACCGTGCTTTTAGGGATTGTATTCACCGGCGTGCAAGCCCATGAGTTCCTAACTGCCCCGTTTGATTATGGCGGCAATGTCTACGGTGGGATCTTCTTCATGGCCACCGGCTTCCACGGCGCCCATGTCATCATCGGTACCATCTTTCTGACGGTCTGCCTTGGGCGAGCCTTCGCAGGACAGTTTACGCCACAAGAGCATCTGGGTTTGATTTTCGCGGCCTGGTATTGGCATTTCGTCGACGTTGTTTGGCTGTTCTTGTTCGCCTTCATCTACGTGTGGGGGACGTGACGCTTGAGATGGTGTTAAGCCCTGCCTGCCCGCCGGATTTGGTAAACTCCAGTCTGGGTAGGGAGCTTTACATTTTGGCCAAAACGCCTTGAACTTGGAGCTGGTGGTGCATCGCACCTCGGTCGTAAAAAGTCGCCGGATTGCGTAAGAACACGATGGCCATTGTCCGCTTCGCGCTGAGATTCCCGCACACGTTTTACGTGCTCGCCGCGCTTATCCTTTTTCTCGGCATCACGGCCATCCGCACGATGCCGGCGGACATCTTTCCAGAGATCGACATTCCGGTGGTGACCGTAATCTGGTCGTATACGGGCTTGAGCACGCCCGAGATGGAGCAGCGTATTACCGTCTACAGCGAGTATTCGATCAGCGCCAACGTCAGCGGGATCAAAAATATAGAGGCACAGACACTGAATGGTGTCTCGGTGCAAAAGATCTACTTCCAGCCAGACGTAAATATCGACCTCGCCATCTCACAGATTGTTGCCGCAACGAGTGCGATCCGCGCTCTAATGCCGGCCGGGATTCAGCCCCCGATCGTACTGCAATTCAACGCCTCAAGCGTTCCGGTTCTGGAGCTCAGCCTGACCTCCGAGACGCTCAACCAGGTGGAGCTTTACAATTACGGCATCTATCGACTGCGACAAGAGCTTGCACCCGTTCAGGGCGTTACGTTTCCCGCGCCCGATGGAGGTGCGTGGCGGCAGATCATGGTCGATATCGACCCGAAAAAACTGCTGGCCAAAGGGTTGACGCCGACAGACGTCGTAAACGCCATCAATGCCCAGAATCTTACGCTGCCGTCAGGCACGGCAAAGATTGGCGAAAAACAATACACTGTGCGCACAAACGCGATGCCGCCGACCATCGAAGCGCTCAATAACATTCCAATCAAGTATGAAGATGGCGCAACGATCCACATACGTGACATTGGGCAGGTTCGCGACGGCTCCGCCGTGCAGCAGAACATCGTGCATGAAGACGGCAAAGAAGCTGTCCTCTTGACCGTTATCAAAAATGGAAACGCATCGACGCTTTCTGTTGTCGATGGTGTTCTTTCTGTTCTCAAGGTGGCGCGCGCTGCCGCACCGCCTGGTCTGGAAATAAACGAACTCTTCAATCAATCGCAATTCGTTACCGAAGCAATCGCGGACGTCGTTAGAGAAGGGGGGATCGCCGCGGTGCTGACCGCGTTGATGATTCTCTTGTTCCTCGGCTCGTGGCGTTCGACCATCGTGGTAATGATAGCAATCCCGCTTTCGATCCTGTCCTCGATCGTTGGGCTTTATTTCACCGGTCATACGCTGAATATAATGACGCTTGGCGGACTAGCGCTTGCCGTCGGCATCCTCGTTGATGATTCAACGGTGACCATCGAAAACACGCATCGCTTGTTGAGCGAAGAAGGCGAGCCGCTGCCTGAGGCGACACTCAATGGTTCTGCTGGCATCGCCATTCCGACCTTGGTCTCGACGCTTGCCATCAGCTGTGTGTTCACATCCGTTATCTTCCTTGAGGGACCGGCCAAATATCTGTTCACCCCACTCGGAATCGCCGTCGTTTTTGCCATGCTGGCGTCTTACATCCTATCGCGAACGCTCACGCCGATCACCATTGGGGTTCTATTAAAGCGCGAATGGCGGGAAAAACCCGATGGCGCGCCGCAAAGCTGGTTCGCACGCGTTCATAGCGCGTTCGAAAACGGCTTTGAGCGTATGCGCAACGGCTACGTGAGGCTTCTTGGGACACTGCTTGAGCGGGAGCTCATTATTCCAATCATCGCCGTTTTGATAGTCGCGCTCGGTGCGACCTTGTTCATGGTCGTCGGCCGCGATTTTTATCCTTTGGTTGACGGGGGCCAGATAAAGCTTCATGTGCGCGCGCCCGCAGGTACACGTTTGGAGGCGGCTTCGAAGATTTTCCAGCAGGTCGAAGACAAGATTCGTCAGGTTATTCCTGAGCGCGATCTTGATCTCATAGTTGACAACATCGGCGTGAACGCGGTGGCCTACAATCTGGCCTTTTCCGATGGTTCGACCATAGGTTCCAATGACGGCGTGATCCAGGTGGCGCTCAAGGAGGGTCATGCGCCGACGATCGAATACGTGCGCAAACTGCGCGAGGTCTTGCCGGCATCGTTCCCAAACGTAATCTTTTATTTTCAAGCAGCCGATATGGTCACGCAGATCCTCAATTTTGGCTTGCCCGCGCAGATAGACGTGCGCACGGTAGGCTATGACCGGGAGACGAATTTGCGCGTGGCCAAGGAACTCAGGCGGCGTCTTGCGGCGGTCCCCGGCGTCGTCGATGTCCATCTGCAGCAGGAGGTCGACTCGCCTGCGTTCTATGCGACGATCGATCGCGTAAAGGCGCTCCAGTTCGGTCTGACGGCGCAAGACGTTGCCAACAACCTCAACATTAGCCTGAGCTCTTCAAGCCAGGTCACGCCGAATTTCTGGACCGATCCAAAGTTGGGCATTCCCTATACACTTGCGGTCCAAACGCCGCAGTACTGGGTGAGCTCTATGGGCGAACTGCAAAACACGCCGGTTTCGGCCGGAGTTTCACCATCGACGGCCTATTCCAAAGGGCAACCGGTGCCCGGCCTGTTGAGCAATATCGCGACATTCAAACGCGACAGTGTTCCCACCAATGCCAAGCAGACGAACATTCAGCCCGTCTTTGAAGTCTACGCGAGCATTCAAGGCATCGATCTTGGCGCTGCATCCGACGCAATCAGCAAGATCGTTGCGGACCTGGAAAAGGAGCTCAAGCCGGGAAATTCAATAGAGGTCGTCGGCCAGATCGACAGCATGGACAACGCCTTTCGTGACTTAGGGATCGGCCTCGTGTTCGCGTCGGTGTTCGTCTATCTCTTGATGGTTGTGAACTACCAGAGCTTCGGTGTGCCGTTCGTCGTTATTTTGGCGCTGCCCGCAACATTCGTCGGCATTCTCGTAATGCTCTTTGTAACGGGAACGAGTCTAAGCGTGCCTTCGCTCATGGGGGCGATTATGGCGGTTGGGGTGGCCTCGGCGAATTCGATTCTTCTTGTCACGTTTGCGCGCGATGAGCACCTTACGGGCAAGACCTCCTATGAGGCGGCGATAAGCGCTGGACGGACCCGTATCCGGCCGGTGTTGATGACGGCGGCTGCCATGATCATTGGCATGACTCCAATGGCAATTGGCGGCCCTGGTCAAGAGCAAAACGCTGTTTTAGCGCGGGCCGTCATTGGTGGGCTCCTGTTTGCAACTCCGGCTACGCTGCTTATCGTGCCGTATCTCTTCGCTGTGCTGCGAAAGCGGGCCGACGGCGTAACAGAGCATGGTGTGTTCAAAGAGGGCACCGTATGAACGACACCGGACAACGATCCGAGAATGACGCGCCGGGCAAGCAAACAACGACGCACAGCCGGGGTGGCCGGCTGTTCGGGCTCGCCGCTCTCGTCGTGCTGTTAGTGGGGCTATCCTACGGTGCCTGGCGCAACTACGCGCAAAACGAACAGGTGATGAAAACGGCCCAAAAGAGCAGCAACCTCGTGCCCAGTCTGCACGTGGCTAGGGTGAAGGCCAGCGATCCATTCATAGACGTCACCTTACCGGCGACGACGTTGGCCTTCACGATGGCCAACATCTATGCGCGCGTGAGCGGATACATATCAAAGCGCAATGTTGACATCGGTGATCACATCAAGAAAGGCGATCTGCTGGTCGAAATTTCTGCGCCCGAGATCGACCATCAGCTTGCTCAGGCTGAGGCAACGCTAGCCCAGAATAAGGCGGCTGTGGCGCAGATACTTGCGAATAAAGAACTCGCACGCGTCACCACTGAGCGCGAAGGCCCCCTGGTGCGCAAAGGGTTTGAAAGCAAGCTGCAAGGTGACACCAATCGCCTCAATCTTCAGGCGCAGGAGGCCCAGGTCGCTGTCGCGAAGGCCAATGTCGCAGCCCAGGAAGCTCAGGTTAAAGTTGCTCGTCAGCAGAAAAAATACCTAAGCGTTCTCGCACCATTCGACGGCGTCGTGACCAAAAGAAACGTCAATATTGGTGACCTTGTGCAAGGCGATGCGACAAGCGGCACATTTATGTTCACCGTTATGGAAAGCGAAGTGATCCGCACGCAAGTCTACGTGCCGCAGGATCAGGCTTTCGGTTTGGCTCCTGGCGTTGAGGCCGTCGTGCGCATACCTGAGTTGCCAGGTCGCACCTTCCCCGGCAAGGTGACAAGGGTCGCCGACGCGTTGCAGCCTGGCACGCGAACCTTGTTGGCGGAGATTGATATTGAAAATCCTGATGGGGTGCTGACGCCGGGCCTCTATTGCACCGTGGAGCTGCACATTCTGCGCAAAACTCCATCCCTCTTGGTCCCTGCCTCCGCGATCATTTTCGACAAAAATGGCATGCAGGTCGCAGTCGTCAAGGATGGCACGGTCCACATTCAGACGATAACCGTGGCGCGTGATCTAGGAACAGAGCTTGAGGTGCGTGACGGCGTGAAGGATGGCGACGAGGTAATACTCAACCCTCCGGTCACGCTCGCAAACGGCGATAAGGTGAACATTCGTCCAGCGGAAAAAGCAGCGGCGGAAAAATAAGGGCCGCTTGTTCTTGTGCCATTGCGTGCTGGCGCCGTTTCAAATCACAGGCAGGGTGGAAGTTCTGGGCTAATGTGCCCTCGCATAACCTCGAATACGCGGACGCACGAGCGCCAGTGCGTTAGCTCGTCCCATCCTGGAAGCTGCGACGCATGCCACCCGCCGCCGAGCGCCTGGATGAGACTAACGCTTGCGATATAGCGGCCTTGAAGCGTGGCAAGTGCTGCCTGCTCGTTAGACAGCAGTATCTCTTGTGCCTGGACTATCGCGGTTATGCTGACGGTTCCGGCCCCGTACTCAGTAAGTGCAATATCAAGAGACTCACGCGATAGCCGTTCGGCATCGTCCTGAACGTGCTGCTGATCTGCCAGAATGCGCAAGTTCGAAAGTTCATCTTCGACCTGTTGGAAGGCCGTCAATACGGTCTGTCTATAGATGGCGACCCGCTGGTAGTAGGCAGCGAGCGCGGCAGCTACTTGCTCTTTGCGCAAGCCGCCATCGATGATTGTCTGAACGGCCGCAAGACCGACCGACCAAACCTCATTGGCGACCGCGATCGGAAAAGCGGACGTGCCTACAAATCCATAGACTGCGTTGGGCAAGATGCCGCCGCCGAAGCCGGACAGGCTTATGTCGGGGAAGTATGCGGCCACAGCCACGCCTATAAGCGCATTTTGACCGGCAATCCGGCGCTCTGCTGCCGCAATGTCGGGGCGGCGCTCAAGGAGAAGAGATGGAAGGGTCGTTGGCACATAGGGGACATCGTCAAGCAGCGGTTCCTCCGCGATCGAAAAATCGGACGGTGGCACGCCAATGAGCACAGCAATGGCGTGCTCCAATTGCGCACGCTGTATGCCAACATTAATGGCCAATGCCTCTGTGGTCCTCAGCTGGGTCTTGGAGGCAATCACGTCGTAACGGGAAACAACGCCGCGGTCGAACCGCGCTTTCGTTATTGTGAGCGTGCGCTTGTAAGCGTTGACTGTAGTATCGAGCAGATTTTGCAGCGAGTCGGCGGCTCGCAAATTAAAGTAGGCAAGGGCCAACTGCGTCTGTGCCAAAAGCTTGGCGTTGGCGAGGTCTGCCGCACTCGCCTGGGCATCGGCGACGTTGCTTTCGATCGTTCGCCGGATCCGGCCCCAAACGTCAATGTCCCATGTTGCCAGCGTATCGAGTGTGACGGTCGTTTTGGTCGTGCTTGTTGCCCCGGAATCACCGGCAGCATCGCTGGCGGCGGCACCCTCGTGCCAGCGATTAGGACTGTAGCGAAGTCCAATGGTTGGAAACAGTTCGGAGCGGGCCTGGCGTACTAGGGCGACAGATTGGCGGTATGCGGCTTCGGCAGCTGCTATGTTTTGATTTGAGACGTCGACCTGGCGCTCCAAGGAATCAAGGGTTGGATCGCCGTATATGGCCCACCAATCGCCCCGGTCGATTCCGTCACTGGGACGGGCAATTTTCCAGCCCGGCAACTCTTGAAAGTCGTAGGGGACCGGCACTGGCGGTGGTTCATAGTCGGGTCCGAGGGCGCAGGCCCCAACGGCTGCCGCCCCGAACAGTGATGCAATCGTGACAGCGCTTCTGCCGAGCTTCCGATGAGGCCGGCACGGAATCGAACGCGCAGAGATAGCCTCTTCGGTTCGCCGGGCGGTGGAGGCCACCGCGATATGTTTGTCAAAGTATGGCCAGCCCATCGTAGGTCGCAGTGGGTTATCGCATGCTGACCGGTCAGTTCTTGGTTGCAGCGGTCACCAATTGGGTCATTACGCCTACGCTTCGTCATCTGCATACTCTCTGGCCCCTTAAACATCGATTCGCATGGCGAATCGCAGAGCATGGAGTGAATCGCCGGCGCAATGGTGCATCCCAACCACTAAGAGCATGGCGGGTAAGCAAATAAGAATCGCTTGTTCGACCTCTCAGCACGGTGTCTGTGCGAATTGGAAAGCGCGGCGAACTTTCTTGGAAAGCAACACTTCGCCAGGATGGGAAACAATGCCGCCGGTGCTACCAAAACTGTGCGCGGCACCTCTTCCTCGCTGGGTGGTGAGATGGAGTCTGGAACTCGGAGTTGAGCCGACGATCGCTGAGTAGAGCGAAATTACGAATTTCTATTGCGCTTGCCGTTGCCAATCGGTGCAATCTAGATCTTTACCGGCCCCGCGAAGCATTGTCAGGAACAGAGGCAAAAGCGATATGGCACTAATCCGGAGCGAAGCAGCTACGATAGTCGGATACTTGACACTTCTTTGCGTCATGCTTCTTGGCGGGTTTTTGGCACCGGATAGTGTTGGCTGGAAGTCTTCGGCGGCGGTGTTTGTAATTCTATTCCTTGTGATGCTTTGGCTGGCGTTTTCCGTCGTGCGGCATGCCGAAGGCCTTGCAACACTCTTGGGCGAGCCCTATGGCACCCTGATCTTGACGCTGTCCGTCATTGGCATCGAAGTCGCCCTGATCTCTTCCATCATGATTACTGGTTCCGACAAGCCAACGCTAGCGCGCGATACCATGTTTTCTGTCATCATGATCGTCCTTAATGGGCTTGTCGGCCTCAGTCTTCTGACAGGCGGGCTGCGGCATCGTTTTCAGAACTACAACCTGGAAGGCGCGACTGCTTATCTTGCCGTTCTCATACCGCTTGCGGCCCTTGCCTTGATCCTGCCACGCTATTCGCCTGCAGCTCCCGGTGGGGAGCTATCGCAGCTGAATGCAGCGTTCCTCATTGGAATGTCGGTCATTCTTTATGGCGTGTTTCTGGGAGTTCAAACCGTCACCCACAGCGACATCTTTCGCCAACCTGTGCTCACCGATTCCGACATCGGGGAAGCATTGCAGGTTCATCGCGGTTCGGCTGTTCGGACAGTGCCGCATCACTGCATTGGGCTCATCGCGGCAATGCTGCCGATCGTTTTGTTGTCGAAGAATTTTGCTGTTTATGTGGATCTTGGGATTGAAAAGCTGGGTGCGCCGCTGGCGTTGGGAGGGTTCCTGATTGCCGCGCTGATCTTGACTCCAGAAGGCCTCAGCGCGATCCAGGCCGCACGGACAAATCAGCTGCAGCGTGCTGTCAACATCTGCCTTGGCTCGTCTCTGTCGACCATTGGATTGACGGTGCCAGCCGTTCTCACAATCGGATGGGTGATGAATGAGTCGGTCGAACTGGGCTTGGAGCCCGTGAATATCGTTATTTTGTCGGTTACCCTTGTTGTCAGCCTCGTGACGTTCGTAAGTGCTCGCACCAACGTACTCTTTGGCGTTGTGCACCTTGCGCTGTTTGCGGCCTATGTGATGATGATTTTCGACGTATACGCCTAAGGCGCCGTATATCATGCTGCGGTATGGTTGTTGGAGACCTGGTGATTGATTCAAGTCATTTTACGGTTTTCGGTTTTCGGTTCTCCTTGAGACTTCGGCGTGAGCTTTTCTATTGATCTAGGACGATAGCATGAAGCCTACAATCACCTGGATTCTGATTGCCGATGGCGCCCGCGCGCGCATCTTTGCCAACCTTGGCCCCGGCAAAGGCATCTCGCCCGTTGAAGGTGGCGTACTCAAAAGCGATCATGCCCCGAGCCGCGATATTGCAAGCGACAGGCCGGGCCGCACCTTTGAGTCGGCCAACGTGACGCGCCATGCGATCGATCCTGCTAAAGATCCTCACCGCGAGCTCAAGCGGGACTTTGCAGCGCGGCTTTCCGCATTTATCGAAGAGCGCCTGACGGAAAAGGCCTTTGACCGGCTGATCTTGGTGGCCCCGCCTGTGACGCTCGGCGATATCAGGTCCGCGCTTTCTAAACCGGTCAAGGAACGGGTTGCCGCGGAACTCGACAACGATTTGACGAACACGCCAGTTGACGAACTGCCGAAACGTCTTGCTGCTGTTCTAGCGGTGTAATCTTGCTGCGTGCTTAGCGCGCGGCGCGCCCGTTTCGATGTGGTTGGAGACTTAAGGATGAGCGACCTGGCTGCCCCCTCCCAATTACGCGTGCTCGTAGGTGTTGACCTTACCGATCGCAGCCGTAGCGCGTTCTCGCGGGCGGTGGAATTAGCCAGATCGCGCGGGGCAGCCCTGACACTTCTCCACGTGACAAGCGATGTGTTGCCGCATCAGGTTGCCGCAGCGCATGATACTTTTGCAGCTGATGTGTTGCGTGATCTGGTGTCCAAGGCCCAGACAGAGGGGGTCGCGGACGTCAAGCAGGTGCTGGTGCGGGGCCGCGATTATGAGACGATCGTCGAGCAGGCGCGCAAGGACAACGCGAGTCTTATCGTGATTGGCACGCATCGCCCCAGCAGCGTCATTCAGGACATGCTAGGCACCACGGCCGAACGCGTGTTGCGTTATGGAGTCTTTCCGCTGCTACTGGTTAGAGCAAGAGCGGAGCGCGCCTACAACACTATATTGGTTGCAGTAGATTTCTCGCCGGCCTCGCAACGCGCGCTGGCGCTGGTGGTTCGCTTGTTCCCGCAGGCCCGTATTGTGGCGTTGACAGCTTATGGGTCAGCGCGGCGTTCCATCATCGGCGAAGACCGGCAAGCGCGCGAAACCGCCGCCGAAACGCGGCGCCTTGCATTGAAGGGATTTTTGGCGGAAGTCGCCCAGTCGCTGGGGCCAGCCCTCGATCCTGGCGTCACCAAGATCGTGCCGGTGGCCGAACGCGGTTGGGCGGAAGACGTCATCCTAAAATACGCAGAAGAACATAAGCCCGACCTAATCGTCGTTGGCACCCATGCCCGCGGCGGGGTGCAACATGTGATGCTGGGAAGTGTCGCCGAGTGGGTGCTGACAGAGGCACCTTCGGACGTGCTTGCGGTTCCCCCGGCGCCAAAAGGGGGGCAAGACCCCTAATTCTCATGCCCACAGCCAATTGAGCTGTATCAACGCCCTGCCTCAGCTATTATGACAGTAGAATGACAATTGTCGTTCTGCGCGATCAGCAAGCAGGCGCGGGAGTTGACCATGATTACGCTGGAAGATTGCATTGCCTTTAGCGGATTAACCGAGGCCGAAGTCATGGCCATCGCGGAGCACGAGCACGTGCCTGAGATCGCGGCCGCCGCGCTGGCCGAGACTCTGCTGAAGCAGCGTCGCGGGCCAGATAAGATCCACACTATGATTGTGGAAGATATCCGTGCGGCTTTGAAACGAGGTGACCGCGAGCACGCGCGCGAGCTCTTCGCAGCTTTGCGCCACTTTCTCGCAAGCCACCCTGAGCAACTCAAACCTCGCCCGGAGATCGAGTGAGCGGACCTACGCTCATTAGCGGCAGATGAGCATGGGGATCGTGCTGTGCGTGAGAACCCGGGTGGCCTGACTGCCTAGCACGAACTTGGCAAGCCCACGCCGGCCATGTGAAGACATCACGATAAGGTCGCAGCCGCGGGCCTTGGCTTCCTCGACGATGCCCTCCGCTGGAAACTGGTCCCTAACGTGAACAGTCTCACACGCAACACCAATGCGCCCGGCAGCCTCGTTCACCCGGTCTAAGATTTTCTGCGCATTGGCAGCGGCGGCTTTCTCGTACTCCTCAACAGGGAAGGCGACCGCCCATTCACCCGAGACCGCCGCCGTCCAGGGTTCGGTGACGGTGACTGCTGTCGTCTTGGAGCCAAGCGCTTTGGCGAGCGTCAGCCCCTGCTCGACGGCCTTTTCGGCCAGTTCGGAGCCATCAGTGGCGATCAAGATATGCGCATACATGGTTTCGCCTTCCTTTGCCTTGCGGCCTCGTACCTGGGCAAAACTCGCGGATACCATCACGAGGTATTTTGAGAAGGAACAAATACGCAGTCGCGACCGGGCAGGCATCATCGCGAGGCCAGCGTGATCTAACCTTGATGCCGATCAAGTGACAATGGGGTGGGGCGTGGTAGGCGAGCAGATCCATGCGCCTTGCGACCTTCAATTTGGAAAGCCTCGACCTGGGGCCTAAGGCGCAAGTCGCTTTGGAGACCCGGGCGGCGGTGTTGCGCCCGGCGCTTGAGCGCGTCGCTGCCGATATACTGTGCCTGCAAGAGGTTAATGGGCAGCACGTCTCGGGTCAGGCTTGGCGCCAGCTCGTTGCGCTTGAACGGCTTTTGGAAGGAACGCCCTATCAGCACTATGCGCGCGCGACGACGACGGGGCCGTGCGGGCGCGGAGTTGCGGATGTGCACAACCTTGTGACGTTGTCGCGCTTTGCGATCGTTAAGCAGCGTGAGGTACTGCACGACTTTGTGCCGCCGCCTATGCATACGGCACTTACCGCGCAGCCCGGGCGCGGCGAACAGACCCCCGTCCGCTTTGATCGGCCGCTCTTGCTGACAGAGATAGTGCTTCCGCGTGGGGGCACTCTTGCCATTATCAACGCCCACCTCCGCGCGCCTCTGGCAAGCCCTGTGGCAGGCCAGAAATTGGGACCATTTGCTTGGCGCTCAACGGACGGCTGGGCGGAGGGGTTCTATTTGTCGGCGCTTAAACGAGAGGCTCAGGCGCTCGAGCTGCGCCTGCTCGTTGAGCAGCTTCTTAGCCCGGACCCCGCAAGGCTTGTTGCCGTTGCCGGTGATTTCAATGCGGAAGACTATGGGCCAACTCTCCGACTGGCAATTGCGGCAGAGGAGGACGTCGGTACGAACAAACTGGCAGCGCATTCGCTCGTCGTTCTGGACCGGGCAATTTCCGCCGACCGGCGATGGAGTGTGCTGCATCTTGGGCGCGGGCAAATGCTGGATCACATCCTGGCGAGCCGCTCTCTTTACGGGCACTTCCGGCACATCGAGGTGCACAACGAAGGGCTGGGTGACGAAGCGCTGGGCTACGGAAAGGCGATTCACTCCGGGGCCTCTTATCACGCCCCTGTGGTTGCTGAATTTGAGATGGGCGCCACAGATTGATCCGCGTCAAGGTTAGAGCGTGGAGGACTGACAAAAGTAGGCGAGCGCTCCGATGCTTAAGCCTTGAAGTGCGATCTGTTCAGCATTTTCAGCGTGCCTGGAGTTTTAAGCTGTCATGCCCGATTTTGCAGAAGAACGCCAATACATGGTTGAGCACCACATTGAAGCGCGCGGCGTGCGTTCGCCGTTAGTGCTCGATGCCATGAGGGTGGTGCCGCGTGAAGAATTTCTTCCCGCCCACCTTCGCGATGACGCTTACGAAGATACCCCGCTGCCGATTGGCGAAGGCCAGACAATATCGCAGCCATACATCGTGGCATACATGGTCGAGGCTCTGCGTCTCGACGGAGGCGAGTCGGTGCTCGAGATTGGCGCGGGTTCGGGCTACGCAGCAGCCGTCCTGTCAAGAATTGCCGGTGACGTTTACACCGTCGAGCGCATCGGCGAATTGGCGCAAAAGGCGGCGAGCAAGCTGGAGGATCTGGGCTACGACAACGTGCACGTTCTCCACGCCGATGGCACGCGTGGCTGGCCAGAGCACGGACCCTACGATGCGATTATCGTGGCTGCAGGTGGACCGGAAATCCCCAAGTCTTTGAAGCAACAACTCAAGATTGGCGGCCGCATGGTAATTCCGGTTGGCAGCGATCCCCGCGCCCAAGAACTCACCCGCGTCACGCGCGTGAGCCAGGATGATTACAAGACGGAGGACATTGCTGACGTTCGCTTTGTTCCATTGCTTGGCGAGGAAGGTTGGACCGGCGAGCACGATAGGCGAGTTCTGCCGGGGCACAGGCCGACGCGGACGCAGGGTGTCGCCCCCAAATTGGTTGACGCCATTAGCGCTAGCGTGGAGCCGTTCCGCTCAATTGATTTTGTCGACCTGAGACCGCTGCTGGCGCGGATAGGCGACGCGCGCATCGTGCTTATCGGGGAGGCAACGCACGGAACATCGGAGTTTTATGAACTTCGTGAACAGATTTCCCGCGTGCTGATCAACGAAAAGGGATTCAGCTTCATTGCGATCGAAGGCGATTGGCCGGATGCAGCGCGCATCGACCATTACGTGCGCCACTTCGAAGTGCCGGCATCGGAGTGGACAGCATTCGCGCGCTTTCCTCAGTGGATGTGGCGCAACAACGAGGTGAGGACCTTCGTTGAATGGTTGCGAGGACACAATGACAAGCAGGAACCGGAGCGGCGCGTCGCATTTCACGGTCTCGACCTCTATAGCCTGTACAATTCCATACGGCAGGTTCTCGATTATCTTGATGACGTGGACTCCGCCGCAGCAGCGGTGGCGCGTGAACGGTATGGTTGCCTGACGCCGTGGCAAGCGGACCCGGTGACTTACGGGCGCGCTGCCCTCACTGGGCACTACCGGACGTGTGAAAGCGACGTAGCGGTGATGCTAGCCGGCATTCTTGCGCGACGCCGGGAGTATGAATTGCGCGATGGAGAACGCTATCTCGACGCGGTGCAGAACGCGCGGCTGGTGGCCAATGCGGAGCGCTACTATCGCACCATGTACTACGGGTCGCGTGCGTCTTGGAATTTGCGCGACACGCACATGTTCGAAACGCTGAAAACTCTGCTCGATTTTCATGGAACCGACAGCAAGGCAATAGTGTGGGCACACAACTCTCATGTCGGCGATGCGGCAGCAACTGAGATGTCGATCCGGGGCGAGCTCAATCTCGGCGAGTTGTGCCGGCGTGAGTTTAGCGATCGTGCCTACCTCATAGGTTTTGGCACGAACAGCGGCACTGTTGCGGCTGCTACCAATTGGGATGGTCGAATGGAGGTGAAATCTGTTCGGCCGGCGATCGCCAAGAGCTATGAGCGCCAGTGCCACGCGGTGTCGGAAGAGACGGGTTATCGCCACTTCATGCTTGCGCTTGGCGCTAGAGCGATTGCGGGATTGCGGGCGCAACTGGAAGTGCCACGGCTTGAGCGAGCGATTGGTGTAATCTACCGGCCCGAGACGGAACTTGCGAGCCACTACTTCCAAGCTGTGTTGCCGCGCCAGTTCGACGAATATATTTGGTTTGACGAGACGCGGGCGGTCACTCCGTTCACAACGGCTGATTTAGAGGGGCTGCCCGATACGTATCCGTTCGGACTCTAGGCCTAAAGTCAATCGTAATGCGAATGAGGTGCCGCGACGTCGAACTTTCGTTGCGGTGGTCGAGGCCACCTTTCTTGCCGTATTCTACTGCAAAGAGTGAAATCATAATTCAGCAAGGGTCATGGGCCGCATGTTGCAAATAAGCGAAAGTAAGACCGATTGCGCATGGTTGCGAAACATATCGGCGGCAGTCACAGTGACCGTTCTTTACGCGCTCTTTGGCGCGAGCCTTGCCGCAGCTCAAGACCCTGAGGCAGTCGATATTGCTCTGATCGTCGCGGTCGATGTTTCGAATTCGGTCGATGACAAGCGCTACAGGTTACAGATGGAAGGCATCGCTCAAGCGCTTGAGGATCCGGCCGTGATTGAGGGGATCATCGGGGGTGCGAAGGGCGGAATTCTTTTTTCCATGGTGACTTGGGCGGACCGGCCCAAGCTCACCCTGCCGTGGACGCGGATTACGAATTCCAAAGAAGCGCGGGCAACGGCAGCGCGTGTGCGCAATCTCCCGCGTCAGGACGGCGAGTTTACGTGCATGGCGCGCATGATGCGCAACGTGTCCGACAAAATCGTACCGCAGGTGCCAGCAAAAGCGGCCAAGATTGTGCTGGACGTGTCGGGCGATGGTCCCGACAATTGTAATGCGGAGGAGCCGATCGAGGCAGTGCGAGACGAGCTGGTGAGGTGGGGCGTCACAGTCAATGGACTTCCCATCTTGGAGGGTGGCCAGGAGCAATTTGCCCCCCCCGTCGACTCCTATCTTCCCCAGGAGGGCAGTGCGTCGACCCTCGAAGACTGGTATCGCAAGCACGTCAAAGGCGGGCCAGGATCATTTGTGCTGCCGGCCAACGGCTACAAGGACTTCGGTCGAGCGATACGTCAAAAATTCGTGCTCGAAATCAGCGGGCTGACTCCACCAGCCGATACGCAGTCCGATTACAGTTCGTCGACGCTGGCCGTGGTGCAGCGCCACCGCTTGATCTCCCAGCCCGGATTCGAGGCGGCCCAGCCAGCAAAGTGAGGCAGTGCATTCTGCACGCATTGGCTGGGCTCGATGTTCTGCATCAGGGGCACCCGATGGTCTTTACAAACACCCGGATCTGCTATCAGACATGCCGAGATCACGATTGTTATCAATTTGAATCTCCTCTGTTCTAAGACACTCGGCAGCGCAAAAATTGTCACCGTTTAATTGCCGGGCGTCTTGCCGCACGCGGAGCACAAGTATTCGGCATTCGTACCCGAATGCATAAATGTTACGGAATTCGCTGCGGTTAGGATCATTATACCTTCGTGCAATCCGTTTCAGGAAATTCAGGATATAATGAGGATCTCGCCCATACCGATTGTTGCCAAGTCTCCAGCAAATTTATGCGCACGGCCGGAAAGAGGGCTAGGGGCAAGCGGTCCCAGCGTGGCAGACAGGTAGCGCGAAAGCACTCGCAGAATTACGAGATCATGCATTCCGCTGTCAGCAAACGTGGGCAGCATCTGCTCCACCGCCGGGCCGATAAGCGTTCCCCGGCGCAATAGAGTGCCCGGTCCTGGACCAAATCCCTTCTCGGCCCAGATGGTGCCACCCAGCATACGTGAGCCAGCATGAGCGCCCGCAACGCCGCGCGTAATAATTGTGCCGCGGCGCATTTTTTCCCCGACGCGGTCGCCAATACTGCCTTCAATGTGAACGACGCCGCCAGTCATGCCGAACTTGTCGCCAGGGCACATGCTGCCAACTCGCTCTCCGGCCGATCCTTTTACTGTAATGAGACCGCCGGACACGCCGGAACCGAGAAACGCGCCAGCGCGACCGCGAATATGGAGTTCGCCGCCGGTCATCTTACGGCCCGCGTAAGCACCAGCGTCGCCATCGACGATCAACGTTCCCCGATCGAGGCCCGCACCGACGAAATCGAGATGTTCTGATCCGCCTTGAATCGTCACCGTGTCGCCGGGTTGGCCGGAAACCGCAAACAGGTCGCCAACCTTGAGCTGGCGCTTCGTCGTGCCAACCACCAGACCAAGCATATCGGATAACGGCAGCGTGGCGAGGTTGCTTGGAATGAGCGGTGAAAGGTCGAGGCGCTCATCGGTATACGTGCTGAGGCGAAACGTGAGACCGCTCATGGCAGCAACTCCCGCAAATGATAGTGGTGCTGGCCGAGTTTGCCCCCATAATTTCCAGCGCTGATGCGGGTGACGCCCTTGCCCCATCCAACTTTGATGATCGTGTCAACGGCAGTCTTCATGGCGTTGGCAACGGCCTGCGACGTAAGTCCATCTATGACAATCTCGAGCACAGCGACGGTATCGGGACCTAGCTCGCTTTTGACAGCACCACGCAGGGTTGGACAGAAGGCATCGTTGGTTGAAGCGATCATACCGTCGTACTTGGAGCCCACCTTGGAGCCGGAGCGCACAATGCCACCCGGAAACGGAGTGATCACGTCGGGTACGTTGCCTATGGCTGCCACTGCCAGTTCCGCGGCATCTAGCAGGCCGGCTCGATCGTTGCCAAGGAGCAAGACGTTGCCGCCGCCGACGGCATCGGTGATGACTCCGGTGGTTTCCTCTATGACAAATTCGCCGTCCATCACGGGCACGCGCCAATAATGCTTTTTGCCAAGCCGCTTTGCCGTCTGATAGCCGTCGCCAAAGAAGCGCGGTCCGGCACCAAGGGCGATCCGTGTTTGCGAGTCAACTCCCGCATAACAAGCCGAGCCTGGGCTCGTTAGGACACACTGGCCGACGCGATTTTTGAGCTGTGGGAGAAGCGCATCGGGCGAGAAGCCAAACATCAGAACGCGTACGCCGGGCCGGCCGTCAGGCGTGTCGTCGGGGGTGAACTCACGGTCGATGCCAACCTCGGCGCCGCACCCGATAACGGAAGTGCCAAATCCGCTCATGGTGACGGCGGCCTGGCGCGCCCATTTAGGCGAGTCAGCCGTTACGATCACGCCCGTGGCGCTCATGCCAAAGGCCTCGGCGAACGTGTCGTCGATGGTGATGCCGTTCGCCCTCATTGTGTCCTAGCCTTGGTCGGTTGCACGATGATCTCACCGCGTCCGCCCTCAATGATCTCGTCGTCACTCAGCCTAAAGTTCTCCATGCGCACGGTGTGGTAACGATCGAAATAGTCCTTCAATGGCTTCTCGATGGCCTTGTCGTATTCGGGGCGTGCCACATGCGTTGCGCCCTGGACAACTTTGATGACCTTGCCATCGCGAACAATGAGCTCGCCGTTCTTGAAGACGAGTTCTGGGGTGGTGAACATCGCTTCCCTGTCGGCCTTGTCAAAGTAAACGGTAATATCGGCACTCGCGCCGGGCCCCAAATGCCCGCGGTCTTTTAGGCCGAGGCTGCGCGCGGGGCCCGCGCGTGTCAGGATCGCGATTTCATACAGTGAGTACTCGCGTTCCAATGTTGGCAGCGAGCTGTATTTCAGCGCGTCGGGGTTCACGTTCTGCATCATGTCTTGGCGGAAGCCGCGGTCCATCAGCAATTTGATGAGGTGTGGATAGCAGAAGAATGGTGCGCCGTTGGGATGGTCCGTAGTGAGGAAGATTCGCCAGGGATCTTCACACAACAAAAACGTCTCCAGGCCAATCGCCCACTGTAACGAGTGCACAAAGCTTTTGTCGCGATAGCGGAAGGGGACCACGCCGCAGCCGGCGTCACATTCGATGTCCATGACGACCCACCGCTTCGGGTCGGCGTTTTTGGCTCCACCGTAAAGGCGCATGCTGTCGCCCGAAGCAGTGCAGGTCTGACCGAATAGAACCTGTCCGACGTCGATCGACACGTTGGGGTTCTTATTGACAAGCTCGGCGATGCGCGCTGCGCCCGAGGAGAAATGACGATCACCCTCGATGCCATAGCTATGGAACTGGATATGGGTGAGGTGCATAGGCAGGCCATCGGCAGCGCGAATGGTGGCGAGCGTCGATTCCACGTTGCCGGGAATGCCAAGGTTGCAGCCGTGCACGTGCACAGGGTGTGTGACGCCCAGCTCCATGAGGCCACGAGCGAGCGTGACGACGATATCGCGCGGAGTAAGGTCGTAATAGGGGTGGTGCTCGTCGAGATCCAGTTTGCGCTGATTGAACTTAAATGCGCTGATGCCGCCTGGATTCACGATCTTGACGGCAATCGCCTGGGCGGCACGCATGGTCCAAGCGATGTAGTCCTTGATGAGCTCGAATTCTTTCTTCTGCGATATCAAGCGCAGAATGAAATCGTCGCTGCCCAACATGACAAAGCCGCCCTTGTCGATCATGGGCGTGTCGCCGAGTTCCATGTGGGCCTGGCGGGCGTTGGCGGGGAGAACCGCTGGCTCAAAGCCGGCAGTGTATCCCATTTCCGCGTAGCGATACCCTGTGATCATTGTTGACGGCAGCGCATGTCCCGTGCCGGCGCGGGTCAATTCCGTGTGCGCGACCTCATCTATCTGATGATCCTCGGGCATAAGAGTGCGGGCAATCGTGACCTTGCCGCCCCCTATATGCGTATGGGGATCGATGGCGCCCGCCATCACGATGCGGCCCTTGAGATCGTATTCCTTGTCAACGCGGGCGCCGGCATTGGCCGAGACGATTTTGCCGCCGCTGACGTAAACGTCGCGCACCTCGCCGTTCACGTTGTTAGCCGGGTCATAGACCTTTCCGCCGGAAAGCTTGATCAGCATCGCATCGTGCTCACGTTTATAGGGCTGCTTCCAAGGCGGCGAGCACGTCTGCCGCTCGAGGCAGTGGCGCCCGGTTCAAATTCTTGAGTGGGAGAGCGACGACGTTGTCGCAACGAACCAAGACCCCGGCGTGATCCACACCAGGCGTGCCGACGGGAATGAATACGTCGGGTGATGTCTTCAACTTGATGCCCGGGGTCCCCAAGACAATCGTTGGCAGATTGGTTTCGGGAGGAGCCATGTCAGGCGAAAACGTTGCAATCCAAACCAGCAGGTCGCCCTCTTTTTCCGCGAGCATCCGGCTGATCGAATACCGGTAAGCGTCATACTCGGGCTTGCCGTTAGCGTAACTTAGGCGCAGAGGGTAGCCCGTTTGCCAAGCGCCGACTGCAGCGCCGCTTACTACACCGTCATTGCCGCCGAGCGACAAACCGGCAAAACGCGTCGAGATATTCAGCTCTTTTACGACATCGGAGATAAGATGAACCGTTAGGTCGGCGTTCGGGAAGTTCAAGCCGGGCGGAGCCCAAATCATCACACCATAGCGAGCAGTTTTGCAGCGTTCGGCAAGCGCATCGATGTCGTCAAGCGAAACGCCATCGATCGTTTGAGTGCGTGGCGATGCTGGTGTCTTGTTGGCGCGCTGCTGGGGCAGCAATGACGAAAAGAACCCGGGCCGCTTGGATTCGGTTTCTTCGCTTACTGCTTCGCTGTCTGTCTCAAGACCTCTAAGGTCAGTGCCGCGCAACCGCGCGCGGAGTGCCGCCAAGACCTCTCCGACCTTGTCCAGCCTGCAGGGGAGCGTGATGACCTCGTCGATACGCGGACCCGCCGCAGCGGAGGTATCGAGCCCTTGCCCTATGAAGACCACAGTGCGCTTTGAGGGCATGTCCTCAAACATGGTTTCCGGCGGACAAACGACGCGCTCGAAGAAGCGGCCATGCAACTTGTGCACGTCCGTGCCCACAATGACGAAGAGGTCCGCTCTATTGCGTGCCTCCGTTAGCGTGGACATGATCCAACCGCTGGACTGCAAGACGTTGAGATTTCGAAACTGCCCCTCGCTTAAGACGTGATCAATGACGCCGCCTGAGCGGTCGGCGACCGATAGGGCCGCACGAACACCATCCACGTCCGTGGCGACTCCGCCATAAAGAGGAAGCTGAGCTTTCTTAATCAATGCCGCAGCGGCCTTGATGGCCTGAGGCAGTTCAACCGCTTTTCCCTTAACCATGGGTGCGGCTTCCGGAAGAGTGCGCTCAAAGCCGCCATGTGCCCGGCCGCAGCCGTGCTTGAGGACCTTCAACGTGTTGCCTGTGCGGTTGATCTCAAGATCGTCGCACAAAATCCCGCAAAACGGACAGGTGACGTTTTCGTATAGCTCAGATGTGGGGCGCTCGCCCAGCCCGGCGCCCTCGCCTCGTGCGGTCATATGATGCGGTCTCCTTCGCGCGGGCCGCAACAAAGCACGGACGGTTGCCCAGAACAACACCATCTGGAATACCATCTGGAATGCGGCGCTTTGCCAAGGCTGCGACAATTGCGAAGGTTTGCCTGGCCGACTATGGTCGGCTCAATCGAGGGAAATAATGACCCAACGTTGGGAGGGAAATCCATGGTGAGAGCCTTTGCACTCGCATTCGCGCTTGCGATCCTACTGCCGGTTGCGGCCATCGCGCACGGACCGACGCGGCAAAAGGTAACCGAGACCGTCGAAATCAACGCGTCGCCCGAGAAGGTTTGGGAGGTCGTCGGCAACTTTCAGGACATGAGCTGGCATCCCGCCGTCGCCAAATTGGAAGGCAACGGAGCAAATGAGGTCGATGCAACGCGCGTACTTACCTTGCAGTCGGGCGGAACAATCGCAGAGAAGCTGATTAAGTACGACGTTGAGAACAAGCGCTACAAATACGAGATTACCGATGTCGACGTGAAGGTGCTGCCGGTCAAGAACTACTCCTCGATGCTGAGCGTCAAGGGCGAGGGCGGCAAGTCGACGGTCGAGTGGAAGGGCGCCTTCTATCGCGGTTTCATGAATAACAATCCACCGCCTGAACTCAGCGACGAGGCCGCTAAAAAGGCAGTGACGGGTGTTTATCGTGGCGGACTCGATGCGCTCAAGGAAAAGATTGAGGCTGGTGGCTAACGCGCAGATGCCCGCGCGCGGCCAATTAAGGGGCCGCTATGCGGCGCTTGCTGCTATCGTTTTTGCGGCAGGCGCAACGAGCGCCGGTGACCTTCCTGCGCCCCGCGAAGCGTTTATCACCAATCAGTCGGGCCAATCACTTTCGATCGTCGATCTTGCCACCTTCAAGGTGGTCGATGAGATCGAGATCGGGGGAAGTCCTGCAGGCATTGCGCTTTCCAGTGATGGCAAGCGCGCCTTCGTCACCGCTCCGGAAGGCAATGAGCTTGTTATTGTCGACGCCGTTTCGCGGCGCATAGCAAAGCGCATCTCAATGAGCGGCGGTCCGCTCGGCGTCGCAGCCCATCCGTCAACCGGCTTGGTCTACGTGGCTGACTGGTATGCCCACAAGATCTCCGTCGTTGATCCGCAAGCTGGCCTCGTGACCGCTGAGGTTGCGGTGGGAGAGTCTCCCTCGGGGTTGGCGGTCACTCCTGATGGGGCGCTACTCCTGTCCGCGGATCGCGATAGCAATGAAGTTTCTCTGATAGACGCAAAGCTGAACAAGCGCGTTGGCCGCGTGCCGGTTGGTGAACGGCCCTTTGGTGTCACCATCAGCGCAGACGGCCATCGAGCCTATACAGCAAACGTCGGTAGCAATGACGTCAGCGTGTTTGATATCGCCAGCCGGAAGGTGATCGCGACGGTAGCGGTGGGGCGGAGACCCTATGCCGTCGCGTTAAGCGGGCGGTATGCCTTCGTGACCAACCAGTACGCCAATACAGTGAGCGTCATCGATACCGGCACTCTGCAAGTCGTGAAGACGCTTTCGGTGGGGGATTATCCCGAGGGCATTGCGGCAGATCCGGCGCGCTCATTTGTCTATGTTGCCTGTTGGTTCGACAACATTCTCATGCGCATTGATGCCGCCAAATTGGCGACTGCCGGGGAGGTGGAGGTTGGCGATGGCCCCAGGGCTTTTGGTCTCTTTCTGCGTTAGCGGCGCTTGTTTGCAAAGCGATTTCCGGCGTCTTGGCTTGCAAGGCCGCGTTAGTATATGTGACCAATCTTTAAGGTGCAGGCTGTGGACGCGGCTGCGCCTCTAGGGTTAGAACAGGCACAAAACGGATGCATCAAAGGCTTGATAAGGAAGGAAACTTGAGTATGCGGTTTTTAACCGGTGTATGCGCTCTGCTGGCGCTTCCCTTTGCAGTCTGGCTCGGTGCGGCCTCAGCGGCGACCGCTGATGAACCCACTGCGGTCAAAATGATCTTCGAGAGCAAGCATCTCTCGAACGTCAAGCAGGGTGATAAGGTTGAGTATAAGTTCAACAGGAGCGTTACTGATCCGAAACTTCTAGGATTGCCCTTCACGGACGAAATCACACTTGAGGTTGTCGGGTCCAGGCCTACAGGCGAAAAAGATGTTAATCTGCAGATCTACACCGGCGAGCGTGCGCGAGATCTGCAAAAGATCGGCGGGATGTACATCAATCCGGTCTTCATCCTCTATTTAGATCAGGCCGTGAAAAGCTTTTCCCAGTTGGCCGGTGGCCAACGCGCCTACCTAAAACGCGTATTCAGCATGGCGCTGAAAGACAAGGCGAAGGTTGATTCGGTCAAGGTCCAATACAAGGGCAAGTTGATTGATGCCTACCGCATCTCGGTGAAGCCCTACCTCGACGATGAGAATGCGAGCAAAATGGAAGGTTGGGATAATTCGGAGTTCGTTTTGATTGTCAGCAAGCAGGTTCCAGGCGAGATCGTCGACATGCACTCGACATTCAACAACGAGAAATTCAACAATCTTACACTTCAAGAGCGCACGACGCTCGTTGGCGTGGAGGGGCTCGAATGAAGACACATGCTTCTATCGTCGTTGCGGCGCTTATCGGATTGGGGAGCTCGATGGCCGAAGCTGTCGAACTGCCCGCTAACGACTATCCAACGTTTGCGCGCGCTGACTACGTATTTGCCTGTATGCAGGTCAATGGTCAGACGCGTGAGGCGCTCGAGAAGTGTTCGTGCTCAATCGACGCGATTGCTGCGATCCTGCCATATAAGGAGTACGAGGAAGCGGACGTGATCATGGCGATGCGTCTGAAGGGCGGCGAGAATGTCACCATGTTCCGCGATTATCTGCCACTGGTGGAGAAGGTCAAAAATCTGAAGCGTGCGCAGGTCGAAGGTGAGCTGCGCTGTTTCTGAACGCTAGAGAAGCAGGTATCGCGTTAGAAAAAGGGCGCCACGAGAGTGACGCCCTAATTGTTTTTCGCCGTAGCGCTGCCGCTAGGTGGGGCAAAGGCTTAAGATGACTTGCCAGCGGACATCCCTGAAAACACGTTGCCGTCGGTGTCCTTGCCCGTCACGTGCAGCGTTTCATTATTAGCAGCGCCGAAGGTGAAGCGGAAGTTGGGATTTTCCGAAATCGAGATGCCGCCTTCCATGCGAAACACGAGCGCGCCACCGCGCTTGACCTCAAGTTCCCGGACAAACTTCGCCGGCGTATACTCGCGCGTCAGTTGATCCATCTGCATGCCTGAAAAGTTGGGGTGGCGAATCATCACTTGAGCTTCGCGCGTGTCGGGCGACGCTTCGACTAACACTGGAGGATTGAAGCGTTTGATGCGCATCTTACCGAGGCTTGCTAGCGCTTCTTCCGCGTCCTTGGAGGCCGGTGCTGAACAACCGCCGGAAGCCTTCACGAACTTCGTCGCCATGTGCAACTTGCCATCGTTGGTCTCAATCACGGCGCGCACGTTCGAGTACATGTCGATGCGCACACGCGTTGAGATCGCACGCTCTCCGCTGCCGGCTGCGTCGCCGAATTCGAAAGTTGCGGCGACGGGCGCGGGGTTCTTGTCAATGACGAGCGTCAGGCTCTTGACGTCGCCCGCGATACGGGCGGGCATACGCATGGTCAACGGGACGATCGCAGCGTCCTCGGCGCGATAGGGCGCCTCAAGCGTAATGGCGCCGTCCTCCTCGATGATGTCACGACTATCAAAGACGTCGCGTTGAATGTCGGGCCAGGGATCGTCGTTTGCCTGAGCCGGTAGCGAAGCGACCGCCAACGCGAGCGCTGTTGCTAGCGTGAGTAAAAACCCTCCGGACTTCATAGCCAATTGCATGCGGTCATTTTCCTCAGCGTAGAGTTGCGTCGTTAACCTCATTCCCACTCCAGCTCGGCGAACGCAGCCGAGACATTGCGAGCATTATACTCGTCAAATAGGAGCCATGCATCCTTTTCCGAAGTGCCTGCTTCCTTGGCCGCTTGCGCCAGGGTGCGGCCTTGCTTGATGAAGGTCCGCACGTCGTCTGCGATTCGGGCGAGATAACGTTGTTCTGCGGCCAGCGCGCTGGGCCAATCCATAGTGGCAGGGCCGTGGCCTGGGACCACCCGGGCGACGTCGTTTCGCTGGCTTAACTGATCGAGCAAAGTAAGCCAGCCGCGAATGGAACCATCGAGCGCGGGAACGTGCTTGGCAAAGAGAAGGTCGCCAAGGAAAAGGGTTCCGGTCTGTTTATCGTAAACAGTCAAATCGTTGTCGGTGTGTGCCGTCTTGTGTGCATCAAGGACCAATTCGCGATCACCCAGATCGAGCTCAAGCTTGTCCTTTACTAACAGCGTTGGCGGGATGATCTGCACGCCTTCGAATGCTTCTTTGCCCAGCAACTCTTCGTTGGCTTCAAGGTAGCGGTTAGCACGCGCTGCTAGCGCGCGCGGCAGTTTGTGGTGACCGACGAATGTCGGCTTCTCATCTACAAACGCGGCGTTGCCAAAAACATGATCGGGATGCATGTGCGTGTTGATCACATACTTGATTGGCAATTCAGTTTGAGCGCGAATTGCCTTGAGCAATTCAGCTCCCACCCTTGGACTGCCGCTGGTGTCGATAACCGCAACAGCATCGCGGCCGATGATGAAACCGTTGTTGGAGACATCACCAGAGTTGCGGGGTGTAAACAGCTCGTAACGTCCTTCGTGCACGAACACGCCCGGCGCGATCTCGCGCATATCATAGGGCGCGCTCAAGGCCTGCGTGCCCAAACCGGTGGTGAGAAGGGTGATCAAAATGGCTAGCGCCCTTTGAGAAACGGGCGGGGAATTGCATCCAGATGCCGAGCACTCGGGCATGTCTGAGGGGCCTTCCATTAAAGCTATTCTCGACCTCTCGAATGTGCTCACGGAAATGAGAGGAGCCGTGAGTTACGAGCGGTTCTCCGCAATAGAGTGTGATGTAATGCGTTCCACTCCGTTTGAGTAGCCTCAGGAGGTCGTATGAGGCCTGTTTCGAAGACAATTGCGCATCCAAAGCCGACATTTCGAGGTATTAACAAGGATTTGTCGTGCGCCGCACAATTCTGCGCTGCAGCGCAACAAACTCCGACGATACAATGCTCAAATTTGGTCAGCCTTCTTGTCCTATTCACGGACGCGTGAATTCTCGTTACCGGATTATCTTGCGGGCCTAAGGAAAAAGTGCTTCATGGGCTGTGGTAGCGATATGGCTTAAAGGGTCCGCACACGTTCATGTGAAGACCCAGTCGATCGCCAGGGAGGAAGAAGGGGCAAACCCCATCCCAAAAGTATTGGGTGTGAGGCGCGGTCTTTCGCTACCGCTTGCAAGCGTGGCAAAAACCTTAAAATGGAGGAAGCGCAATGCGCAGAAGTGCATTCGCAG
>CAYOPW010000008.1:33918-54357 GCA_964405975.1 uncultured Hyphomicrobium sp. | reverse complement strand
GCCGGCAAGCTCGTGTCGCGCCTCTATATCGAAGAAGCAACCGACATTGCGAAAGAGATCTACCTCGCGTTCGTAATGGACCGGGCAACCGAGCGGATCATGGTCGTCGCCTCCGCGGCTGGCGGCATGGAGATTGAGGAAATCTCCGCAAAGAAGCCCGAAACGATCATCCGTGTCAGCGTGGATCCCGCGGTAGGCATGCAGCGGTTCCAAGCGCGAGAAGTGGCATACGGCTTAGGCGTCGATCCTGAGATCATCACCAAGCTGGTACCCACCATCATGGGTTGCTATCGCGCGTTTCGCGATCTCGACGCAACGATGGTCGAGATCAACCCGCTCGTCATCACCAAAGACAAGAACCTGGTGGCGCTCGACGCGAAGATGTCCTTCGATGACAATGCGCTCTTCCGCCGCCCGCAAATCTCAGAGCTGCGTGACAAGAGCCAGGAGGATCCACGAGAGACCTATGCGTCCGACCGTGGCTTAGCTTATGTCGGTCTCGATGGTGTTATCGGCTGCGTTGTCAATGGCGCCGGTCTTGCGATGGCGACGCTCGACATGATTAAGCTCGCTGGTGGCGAGCCAGCAAACTTCCTCGACATCGGCGGCGGCGCCTCCCCAGAGCGCGTAGCCAAGTCGTTCAAAGCCGTCTTGAAGGACAAGAACGTCAAGGCGCTGCTTTTGAATGTGTTTGCCGGAATCAATCGCTGCGATTGGGTGGCAAAGGGCGTTGTCGACGCAGTGAAAGAGCTCGAAATCAAGATGCCCATCGTCGTCCGGCTTGCCGGAACCAACGTCGAGGAAGGCCGCCGCATACTCGATGAGAGCGGCCTGTCCGTCATCACCGCAGAAACGCTAGCAGAAGCGGCCGAAAAGGCCGTCGCCGCCGCAAAGGCCGCTTAATAGGGAAACCGCTCCAATGGCTATATTCATTAACGAGAACACCCCGGTTCTGATCCAGGGATTCACCGGGCGCATCGGTACCTTCCACGCCCAAGAAATGATCGACTATGGCACCAACGTCGTCGGAGGCGTCACGCCGGGCAAGGGCGGGACCACGCACCTCGGCCGCCCGGTCTTCAATACTGTCAAAGGCGCGGTGCAGGAGACGGGAGCTGAGGCGAGCATCGTCTTCGTGCCGCCGCCATTCGCAGGCGACGCCATCATGGAAGCCGCCGATGCCGGCATAAAATACTGCGTTTGCATCACCGACGGCATCCCCGCCCAGGACATGATCCGCGTGAAGCGCTACATGCGGCGCTACAAATTCGAGAACCGCATGGTGCTTACAGGACCGAACTGTGCTGGCACGATCAGCCCAGGCAAGGCCATGCTCGGCATTATGCCGGGGCACATTTACATCCCCGGCCGCGTCGGCGTCGTTGGCCGTTCGGGCACGCTTGGCTATGAGGCCGCCTCGCAAATGAAGGCTCTCGATATCGGCGTTTCAACCAGCGTCGGCATCGGCGGCGATCCAATCAACGGCAGCTCGTTCCGCGACGTTCTCGAGCGCTTCGAGGCCGACCCGGAGACGGATGCCGTGCTCATGATTGGTGAGATCGGCGGCCCGCAAGAAGCTGCAGCCGCTGAGTACGTGCGCGACCATATGAAGAAGCCCGTGATTGCCTACATCGCCGGTCTCTCGGCGCCAAAGGGGCGGCGCATGGGTCACGCAGGTGCCATTATCTCGGCGTTCGGCGAGTCGGCTCCTGAGAAGGTGGAAATTCTGAAAAACTGCGGCGTTACCATTGCGCCAACGCCATCTGAGATGGGCGCCACGGTGTCCAAGGTCCTCTCGTCGATAAAGAAAGTTGCATGACTGGCAGGACCCGCGGTCTTAAAACCGCGGGTCCCCATTCTCCCGGTTGCACTCGGCGCCTTCGAGGAGAAACCCGGTTTTCAGCATTCACTTTTGTGCTGAGTGTGTTGGGCTTCGACGATCTGGTGACTAGAGCAGCGAGGAGGCACGAATGCAGGAGAATCCGAAGCGCGCCGTACCGGGCGAGCTTGACGAGATCCAGCTCCGCGACCAACTTCGCACGCAGCGCACGCGTATCCCTGACACCCCTGGGCTAAACCCCATCGTCAGCGTTGGTTTTGATCTGTCCCGCCGCCTTGAGGCTGGAGAGATCACCTTTGAGGCTTTGCGCACGCTTGCCACGCGTCTTATGGACCGTGCCTTCGTGCACCGCGCACGCGACCTTCGCGAACGCGTTGGCTACATAGATCCAGAGCAAACCCACAAGGAATTCGCTGATTTTGTAGAGGCCCGCGCCGAGAGCATGGACTTCGAAGCATTTGCGGCACGTTGGTCACGCGCGCGCAACGGCGTTGTTCTTACCGCGCACCCTACGTTCGGTATATCGGAGGCCCTTTCGCACCGGATCGTAGAAATGGCCGTCGCTGACGACGCTGATCCAAATGCTGTTATCGGTCTTCCCCATCGCCCAGACCCCAATATTGATCTGGGCTATGAGCACTCGCGCGCGCAGAAATCTATCTTGCAATTCCGCGACGCCTACACCGAGCTCTTGCAAAGCTTCTTTGGTGTTGCCGCCTCGCGCTACGGCGACAAGGCATTCAAGCTGCGGCCGCAACTCGCGACGATCGCATCGTGGGTCGGCTATGACCTTGATGGTCGCAGTGATATCAAGTGGACCTTCTCGCTTCTCGTCCGCCTTAGAGAAAAGCAGGCATCGCTCAACGACATCCGTGAGCGTTTTCTTGCTCTCAAGGACTGCCTTGGCGACGACACAGAAACACAGCGTCTCACACGGCAGCTCACGGGCAAGCTTGACCTTGCGATCGCAGCCGTCGGCGAACACATCGATGCGCTTGAGCGCATCGGAACCGACGGGTTCACGCTGGCGGAAGCGGCCAATGCCATCACGCGTGCCGAAGGCTATAACCTCATCACTACCGAGCCTTTGGTAGAACTTTTCGACGCCATGATCGAGGCGGCGCCCGACCGCGATGCCAAAATTGCGCTTGCCGCGTTATCGAGTTTGTTGCGGGCAACGGGACTTGGTACGTCGCATATACACCTGCGTGTCAACGCGGTTCAAATCAACAACGCCTTTCGCGCATTCGTGCATGAGCCGTGGACCCGTGATCTGACGGAGCGGCAAGCGCTTGCGCGCATCGTAGAGATGATCCGAACTGCTAAACCGCAATCGGTGAACTTCGAAACGCTCGACCTGGAGTCGGCGACTGCGATACGTCAATTTGCACTTGCAGCGCAGATTTCCAAGCACGTCGATCGCGACACGCCCATCCGCTATCTCATTGCCGAGTCTGAAAGCCCGGCCACGATCCTCATCGCGCTGTTCTTTGCCAAGCTGTTCGGGATATCGGAGATCGTCGATATTTCGCCCCTGTTCGAGACGCCCGCTGCGCTTGAGACTGGACAAAGGTTGATCGATCGCCTGCTCGCCGAAGAAGCTTATCGCGACTATGTAAGCAAGCGCGGCCGGTTGTGCATTCAGACCGGTTATTCCGACGCTGGTCGCTTTATAGGTCAGATCGCCGCCGGTCTTGCCCTGGAGCGCCTCCATCACGGTCTCGCCGAGGTCGTCCGCAAGGCAAATATGCCCGGTGTCGAGACTCTGATATTCTCAACGCACGGTGAAAGCATGGGTAGAGGTGCACACCCCGGTCCTATGCGACGCCGTTTGCGTTATGTTTTTTCCGGCGAAGCACGCTGGCGCTTTTTTCGCCATGGACTACCCGTAAAGCATGAGACGAGTTTCCAGGGGGGTGACGGGTATCTGTTCTTTGAAAACAAGGATTTCGCCACGCGTGCGCTGACCACTATCGTCTTGAGCGGCAAGGATCCCGGCGAAGGCGAGGATCCGTTCTATACTGACGTCAATCTGTCGCTCGATTTCCAGCTGCGACTGAGAGATTACCAGCAGCGCTTGTTTGCGCACCCTGGTTACCGGGCGCTTTTAGGGGCGTTTCGAACAAACCTGTTGTTCAAGACAGGATCGCGCCCGGTAAAGCGTCAAGGAGACCATGCCTCTGGTCGTGGCGATCCAGCGCGCATGCGCGCCATCCCTAACAACGCCATTTTGCAGCAGTTCGGCTACGTTGCGAACGTCGTGGCTGGGCTGGGCGCTGCTGTGGGTTCAGAGCGCGAACGGTTTGTGGACCTGGCAAAACGTTCGCCGCGGCTTAGACCGTTGATCGAAATGATCGCTCGTGCAAAGCAGTTGTCGAGCATCAACGCGGTCGGCGCGAACGCGGTGCCATTCGATGCTGGGTTCTGGGCGCTCCGCGCTTCATGGGGCCGCGAGCCGGACCATGAAGCAGCCTTCAAATTGCTTGCAGCGCATCTTCTGGAGGACGACCGGGCTGGCGCCATTAACGGGCTGGCCCACTATTTGCGCCTTGATGCCATCGAATTGCATTCCATTCTCGAAGACATCGGTCTGGAAGGCGGAAAGATACCAGATGACCACCGTCTTGAGCTCGATCTCCTGCAGGCCGTCCGGCTCGCACTCATTATGAGAATTTTTATTCTCGCCGCACAGCTACCGCGCTTCACGCAGACCAATGAAGTTTCGCACGATCAAATTTTTCGCCAAGCCCTCGCACTGGAAATTCCAGAGGTAATTGGCTTTATGCGGCAGGCGTTTCCCCGGCGCATCCAGGCTCAACGCAACTCAGTGGCCTTCGACGAAACGGCAACCTACTTCCCGCACAGCATCGATGACTATGGCCGGATCGAGACAGAGATACTGGAGCCGATGGAGCAGGCCTATGAGCTCGTGCGCGAGATCGGGACCGGCATTACCCACCACTGGGGCGCCTTCGGTTAGCGGGCCTAGTGCTTTCCCCAGACCTGCACGGTCGCATAAGCACGGCGGCGCTTGGAAGTCGAGAATGCACGTGAACGCCATCCGCCGCGAATCTCAGCAATAACGTCTTCTTTCTTGAGCTCCAAGGGGCCGAAGTCGCTATCGGCATTCACGCGGCGGCGGCGGTTTGCAATCTCGTCTTTTTCTCCATCCGCATAAATGACGGTGAGATACCTCAAGGTGATATCACGATCCTTCACCGAGACGCGCAGCTTCTTATAGCCACCATCGTTCTTGCCGACTTTGATCGTCACCTTGTCATAACCGACCATCCCCGCTGTGTCGGTGCCAAGCAGTACCCAGCCGTCATTATACTTTCGCGCTTCTCCATCGGGCCCAAGCCATCCGTCTGAGTATTCTCCGAACACTTCCACACGCGCGGTGCGATTCAGATTCGGCTTGGCGCGATAGACTAGTCGAACTTCCTTGATGAAGCTTCCCGGGCGCAACTCCATCCAGGACGTCTTCCTGTTCCGATTGACGCGCGTATTTGTCAGCAACGTCTCGCGTTCATCGTTGTCGTAGATGACATCCAGGCTGCTGACATAGATGTCATTGCCCAGAACTCGAAAGCGCAGGCGATCGAATTTGCCCATCTCCGGCCCGACGCGAATGATATCGCGATCGACGAGAAAGTTTACCGTTTGAGAGCCAAACAACACCTCGCCATTGCTCATTGCTTTGCCAGCGGGTGTATCGCTTGCCTCTGGCGCCGTTCGGCGCGTGCCGACGCCGCGCTTCTTGGCCGCGATGCGAAGCGGCACTTGGACGCGCTGCCCAGCAGCAGCCAGATTGGCGGGACCAGGCAAAGGTACCCGATCGCGTGCGTGCGCTGTGAACACAAAACCTAGCGATAGGATGGCCAGAGCGGTCAAGATCAGCCAACGAGACATGAGCACCCCTTGGGTTTTCAATACAAACGACTTGGAAGCCTTGATGCTTCCGGCTTCTTTAACCCAGGCAAATGCCAAATTAAAGGCGGCGGCGGGCCGAGAGGCTCGATTGTTCTTGGCCTGCCGTTCTGCGACAATCTCGCGCCATCAGAAGCGCACAACGGGAAGGGAAATGGAAACACGCGCGGCCCAGCCTAACAACGAGCAGGCTCGCCAGGCCGCGGTCACGCTGCTGCGGGAACGCTACGGTGAGCGCGCCGCAACAGGCAGCGCCATCCGCCAACAGCACGCGAACACGTTGACCTGGATCGCCAATGAGCCACCCGACGCCGTCGTATGGCCCACGACAGTCGAGGAGGTGGTCGATATTGTGCGTTTGGCCGCCGAACATCGCGTACCCATCATCGCTTTCGGTGCCGGCACCTCGCTCGAAGGCCACGTCAATGCGCCGGCTGGCGGGATAGCGCTCGACCTGGCACGTATGAACCGCATCCTCGCCGTGCGACCGCGCGATCTTGATTGCACGGTTGAGGCCGGAGTTACGCGGCGCCAACTCAACGAGCACCTGCGCGATCAAGGCTTGTTCTTCCCTGTCGATCCAGGTGCCGATGAAGCCACCCTTGGCGGCATGGCGGCGACACGCGCATCCGGCACGAACGCGGTTCGATACGGAACCATGCGCGAGAATGTCTTGAACGTCACCGCAGTAATGGCCGACGGTTCGGTCGTGCGCACTGGTGCTCGGGCGCGCAAGTCGGCTGCCGGTTATGATTTGACACGATTGCTTATTGGTTCGGAAGGCACGCTTGGTATCATTACAGAAGTCACTGTGCGGCTTTACGGAGTTCCAGAGACCGTGGTCTCTGCCGTTTGCCCTTTTGCAACGACGCAAGGCGCGTGTGACGCAAGCATCCAGGCAATCGCCCTAGGACTGGGCGTCGCCCGCATCGAGCTGCTCGACGGCGTACAGATCAGCGCTGTTAACGCATACGCGAAACTCCAATTGCAGGAAACACCGACACTCTTTGTGGAGTTCCACGGGACGGCGGCGGCCACGCGTGAGCAAGTTGCCACGTTTGAAGACATCGCACGCGAGCAGGGGGCACTTGAATTTTCCTGCGCCGCCGAAGCGGAAGCGCGGCGGCGCTTGTGGCAAGCCCGCCACGACGCCTTCTGGGCTGTGCGTACCTGCTGGCCGGGCAAGACGGTCCTTGTAACCGACGTGGCGGTACCAATCTCACACCTTGCCGATTGCATCACGGAAACCGAAGCCGATATCCAGCGCAGTGGGCTCACGGCTCCAATCGTCGGCCACGTTGGCGATGGTAACTTCCACACCATTCCCATATTCGATCCTGAAAACGAGCGCGAAGTCACCGCCCTGCGCAGCTTTCTCGACCGGCTCGCCAATCGTGCCATCGCCGTGGACGGTACCTGTTCCGGCGAGCATGGAATAGGCGAAGGAAAGATCGCACTTCTTGAGCGCGAGATGGGGAGTGGAGTGGCCGTGATGCGCCAAGTAAAACGCGCCCTTGACCCGCTCAACATCCTCAACCCGGGCAAGATCTTTCGCCTCTAAGGACACGGCGCGTGCCAAGCTGCCTAAGAATCTTTCTCAGGCTTAAACGCTTCAGTTCAAATTTTATTCAAACAACCGGTTCATTTTGCACGGGTCCTTCGAGCCTATGCTTCACAATGGCTGTAGCCCCGGAACCTTCCTGCAGCAGCCCGACACATGAAAAGTCTCAATCTCTACAGCATTGCCTACCACGGCGCTGGCATTTTGGTTGCGGCTTTCATCGTTACCTATGTCGTTCGCTCGGCCTTCTTTGTGGATACGGCGCCTCCGTGTAGCACGCGCTATCCAGCAGGCATGTTGTTTACGCTCCAGACGAGCGACGGTGCGTTGATGTCGCCGGCCCAACTCCAAGCCCGTGTTGGTTTGCCCGAAAGTGGCGTGATGGAAAACACCAAGGTCGTTCCAGTCAGCCAAGGCCCTTCGCGCGCGGCGCTCCAGGTAAAACTTGCCGACGTTGCAGACACAAAAGAGGACAGCGAGGAACCGAAAAACGGACTGGATTTCCGCTGGAGGCCACCAGGCATGAGCACCGCCAATGCTGCCTGCCTGAGTTACAATCTTTGGCTTCCGGATAAGTTCAAATTTGCCCGCGGCGGTGTCCTGCCCGGCATCTTCGGGGGAGTTCCTGGCTATAACTCAGACTTCGCCACCCGCGTTGTGTGGAACGAGATGCGCGAGGTGAGCGTCAATGTCGAACCGTCCGACGGCAAGACCTACGGTATTAGCGGCCACGAAAAGGCCTTCGCGCCCGGACGCTGGGCGTCCATCGAGCAGGAAGTTGTGCTCAATTCGCCTGGAAAGTTGAACGGCACGGTGCGCTTATGGATCGATGGAGAACTACGCGCAGAAGATACGAGAGTTGCAATGCGCGCAGATGAAAACTCTAATATTTATGGTGTTATCTCCGACGTCGGTTATAGGCGCGGCGCGAAAACAGTCAGCACGATTCGTCTTTCGCCCTTCAAACTGTCCTGGCGTTGAGAGCTGCCGGCGACCGTTGCAGCCGTGCACCTACGTGTTGATCACTCCTCCTTTCGCCATGCAATCCCCATATATCTGCCCATCAAGTGAACGAGGCGCTCTCCGCCGCCTCGGGTTAGGGAGATAGTTATGCGGAACATCATTGGTTTTCTCGGCGAGGGCTTCGTAAGCGAATCAGACAGCGGCCGCGAACGTGAGGAAGCGCGTGACCAGGACAGAGCATCAGATGAGGCCCTGCTCGATTCTTACTCGCGCGCGGTCGTTGACGCGGTCGATGCCATCGCCCCTGCTGTTGTTCGCGTTGAGTTATCAGGGTTTCGCAACAGGCGCCGCGCCGAAGGAACAGGATCAGGCGTTGTTGTTTCGCCGGATGGCCTAATACTCACCAACAACCATGTGGTCGACACAGCGCGTTTGATTTCAATCACGCTTTCCGACGGCCGGAATTTTGCGGCTCGCGTCTTGGGGAACGATCCCGATACGGATTTGGCGGTCCTGCGAGGAGAGACGAGCGACACACTGCCCGCGGCCCGCCTAACCAATTCCAAGAGCGTTCGGCCGGGCCAAATTGCGATTGCGGTTGGAAATCCCTTAGGCTTCCAGTCGACGGTCACGGCTGGCATCGTCAGCGCGGTGGGCCGCTCGCTGCGGGCACAGAACGGCCGTCTAATCGGTGACGTCATCCAAACAGATGCTGCCTTAAATCCGGGAAACTCTGGCGGACCGCTTGCGAACTCGTCCGGCGAGGTAATCGGAATCAACACGGCGATGATCCTCGGCGCACAAGGTATTTGTTTTTCCGTAGCGACCAATACCGCTCAGCATGTACTCGCGCAGATATTACTGCACGGCCGCGTACGGCGCGCACGCGTTGGCATCGTTGCAGAGCAAATGCCGCTACCAGCACGGCTTGCCTACAAGCACGGGCTTACGCAGCAGAGTAGCGTGCACCTCCGCGAAGTGCAGCCGGGGAGCCCCGCCGACAAGGCCGGTCTTAAGACGGGGGACCTGCTGGTCCGCCTCGATGGCGAGCCCGTAACCGGTGTCGATGACATGTTTCGTCTTCTCGATGCGCATCGAATCGAAAAAATCGTCACGGCGACTATTGTGCGCGGCGCTACCCTCACCGAAATTGGGATCCGCCCTGAAGAGCGAGAAGGCTGAAGGTCCGCGCGCCATTCAACCCAAGCGTCTCGTTGTGCAATACAACGAACTCGTCTCGCGAAACTTAACGAAAACGCTTTCCCTCCAAGGCCAGGCCTTAACTCACTGGAAAGGCTTTTGAATGGCAATTTCCCATTCTGCTAGGAATGGTACTAATCTGAATTCCTCTCGTGGCGCCCCCACCTGTCCCCCCTAGAGGCGCCACGTTTTGCAGCCCGCGGTCTTCCCCCGGACCGCGGGCTTTCCATTGACCGAACCCACCAGTAAACGCGCAGTCTCCAAGCGATCGCATCACGACCGGCCGGCCGGCTTCCATCCTGCCGCACGCGCTTCGGTTTCGCTGCAAAACCAGCGTTCACCGCGGCCGCGCGTTATCCGCACGCGCTCGTAGCCGCGTGCCCACGGCAAAACATAGACGCGGCGTCCACGTGAAACGTTGCCCTTAATTGGACAGCCATTGGGAGCGGCACGCTTGGCCTCTTCCCATTTTTGCGCACGGTAATCGGACGGCCGCACGGCGTGGCCGCGCCAGATACCAAGTTTCTCCTGGCGCGCTTGGTCTTCCAGGCTGGTATAGGGCGCAAAGAAACCTGCTGTTGCAAAAACGTGCCCGCCACGCACGAGTTCGGCGGCGATGTCTTTATCACCGACACTGCAATCGCCAAGCTCACGAACGTTGTCATCGGACCCTGTTAGCTCGCACGACACCTTTGCACGTCGAACAAGTCGTGCCAAAGCAGCCGTCGCAGACGCTCCGCAATTCCAGCGTCTTGATCTCCCGCGCAGACATCGCTGGCCTGGCACGGGCGCGTCAATTCCATCGAGGCGGATCGTAGTGCCCCCAACCCGCAAAGTGTCGCCGGAAATCGCGATACCGCGTCCTTTTATCTTGTCCGACGCGACGGTCAGACTTGGAAAGGCCGGTAAGGCGGGCGCGTTTCGCCAAAAGAGCCAACCCGCACCGCCAATCAGGACCAGGGCTGCGATGACAACCGCAGCACCAGTTGCTTTGGGCCCTATGGCAAAAATGTTGCTGGCTTTATCGCGCCACTCAAGACCTGACCACCCTACGCCGCTGGGCTGCCGGGCCAAGAAAAGGAGGCCGAGGATCACAGCCCCAATCAGAATCGCAACGACGACGTCGAGATCAAATCCCTTGGCAACGATTCGGGCAACGGCGCCAAATACTGCCGCAAATCCAACGATAAGAAGCGGTGCACGAATATGCGGCTGGCGCAATACCGCGAACGCCGGCTCCAGCCGCGTAGCGCTGGCGGCCAGCCCGGCCGCAAGGATATGCCCCAATCGTATGCCGCCCGCACGTATGTGCACCCAAGCCCACGCGGTTCCCCTACCAAGGCTTCTGCCGGCGGCGCGTAACCCTTCCCATACATGAGCAATGCCGATGCGTAGGTGCCTGCCTGCCGCAACTATCCAAGCCCAAACAATCGGCACGCCGTCACGGATTTTGTTTTGCGCGGCACTGACACCCGCAAAGCTCATGGCGGCGCCTTTTCGACCGGCGGCCGCGGCCCCGCGTCCTAAACCTTGGGCGCCCTCGACACCGGCGGCAGCACCGCGCCGGCCCGCGTCCTTCATACCCTGCACCGCGGCGTGGCCTGCTTCAGCCAAACGCTCACGCCGTTTCCGGCGGCGCAAGAGAATCGTTGTGCGCACATAGTCGTGCCACTCAAAACCGTCGTTACGCTTGAACCAGCCGAACATTCGCTCTCCGGGTTCGTCGCATCGTTTGGTGGTTACAATTAGAACCGCTGCAACCGCTTTAGTCGGTCCGCAACGATGTTGGCAAATGATGGCAAAGCGCTGACTTTTCGCACGGCAACCGCGCGCAGCGCTTAATGATAGCCCTCGCCTTCGCGCACCTTGCCGCGAAAGGTCCAATAGACAAACGCCGTATAACCTAAAATGAGCGGTAGCATGATAAGGACACCGATAAGTGTGAATATCTGCGACTCTGGAACGGCTGCGACCTGCCAGACCGTCAGGGACGGCGGCACGAGATAGGGCACATTTGAGATCAAGAGCCCAAGGAACCCAAGCATAAACAATCCGATCGCCGACAGGAACGGCATCGCCTCGCGCCCCTTGACCAGTCCATACCAGCACAGGAGCGCGACGCACGCCGTCAGAACCGGGACAGGTGCCAGGTAGACGATGTTGGGCCACGTGAACCAGCGCTCGGCGATCCGATCGAAGGCGAGTGGTGTCCAAATGCTAATGATCGCCATCATCACGAGCACCAATGGGAACAGCCACAAGGCCCAGCGACGGGCCTCCTCGGCAAGTGCGCCCTCCGTTTTCATGATGAGCCATGTGCTCCCCAACAAAGCATAGCCGGCAAGCAACGCCAGACCGGTTAAGAACGGGAACGGCGCAAACCAGTCGAGCGGACCGCCTGCAAACACTCCGTTTTCGACGTGAATGCCTTGCAGCAGGCCGCCAAGTACCACGCCTTGCATGAACGTTGCGACCATGGAGCCGCCGGTGAATGCCGTATCCCATAATTTATGGTTCGGCTTCGCAGCCCAACGAAATTCGAATGCAACACCCCGAAAGACGAGTCCCAACAGCATGATGATAATTGGCAAGTAAAGTGCGGGCATTATCACCGCGTAAGCCTGCGGGAAGGCTACGAACAGGCCGCCGCCGCCGAGGATCAACCAGGTTTCGTTGCCGTCCCAGAAAGGCGCAACCGAGTTCATCATCTGGTCGCGGCGGTTTTCATTCAGCGCGAATGGGAAGAGGATGGCGATGCCTAAATCGAAACCGTCGAGGATGACGTAAAGCGCCACCGCCACGCCGAGGATGGCGGCCCAGACCACAGGGAGCCATAGCGAAATCGCGTCCATGCCTCACCTTTCCTCCATCGCTTCGTGTGCCGCCTCACCCGCCGCAGAGAGCGGCCGCGATGGCAGTGCCTCAGGTACTTCGGCAGCCGCGCCTTTCGGCCCATGCTCAATCAGGCGGTTGATGTAGTAGATGCCCATTGCGAAGACGCACGAGTATACCAAACCAAAGAGCACGAGTGTTGTCAGCACGGCCGAGGATGCAACCGGTGAAGCCGCGTCGGCCGTTCGCAAAATGCCGTAAGCGACCCAAGGCTGGCGTCCGATTTCCGTGACGTACCAACCTGCGAGAATGGCGATAAAGCCGAGCGGCCAAACGTGTTGAACAATCTCCAGGTACCACTTTGCCGTGAACAACCGCCCGCGGAACCACAACCATGCACCCACCCAACCGGCTATCAACATGAGCACGCCCATGCCGACCATGATGCGGAAGGAAAAGAATACAGGAATGACGGGGGGCCGATCTTCGCGAGGGAAATCTTTCAGGCCCGGAAAGAGACCATCTGCAGAGTGCGTGATAAGCCAACTTGCGCCATTGGGAATGGAGATCTTGAAGTCGTTGGTTTCTTCCGCCTCATTGGGGATTGCAAAGAGGACGAGATCTCCCGGCTTGTTTCCGTCCCAATGGGCCTCGATGGCTGCGATCTTTTCTGGCTGATGCTTCTCTGTGTTGAGACCTGAAGCGTCGCCCACATACATCTGAAGCGGCGTGAGAATAGCGACCATACCCAGACCCATGCGCAGCATAGTCTTGGCGTCGTCGGGAAAGCGCCCTTGGACGAGATAGCGCGCACCCACTGCCATCACCACAAGCGAAGTGGTGAGATAGGCCGCGATAAACATGTGCGCAAAGCGGTAGGGGAAGCTTGGATTGAAGATGATTTGGATCCAATCGACCGGATAAGCGATACCATCGCGCATTTCGTGGCCAGCAGGCGTTTGCATCCAGCTATTGGCCGCGAGAATCCAGAACGCCGAAAGCGATGTGCCAATCGCAACCAGCACCGCGGCAAGCACATGCAGATTGGGGGGTACCCGCTGCCAACCAAACAACATGATCCCTAGGAACGTTGCTTCCAGGAAGAATGCTGTAAGCACTTCGTAACCGATCAGCGGGGCTATCACATTGCCGACCACAACGGAGAAGTTGCTCCAGTTGGTGCCGAATTCGTAGGACATCACGATGCCGGAGACCACGCCCATCGCAAAGGATACCGCGAAGATCTTAGTCCAGAAGCGGGCGAGGCGGTGAAGGTGCTCTTGGCCCGTTATGCGCCACCGCACCAACAGCGTGGCGATGAACGCGGCAAGGCCAATCGTGAAGCTGGGAAATATGATGTGGAAAGAGACTGTGAACGCAAATTGAATTCGGGCAAGCAGTTCACCGTCGAGTTCCATGAGAGCGCCCGCCAAGTCTTTGTTTCTGATGTGGCATCCATTTTGCCGCCATTCGCGCGCGGCGTCGAGTGCGATCGCAACTTTTGGGGTTGGCTAATTCAGGGAAAAAATCTATGCGACGAGCCGCCAACGCTCAATCCTTGGCGATCTTCGCTTGAGGCATCGCCCACAAGCGTACCTTGCCATTCGCACTTGCTGAAGCCAGTTGCTGCCCGCTGGGCGCAAAGGCCAGGGCCGTCGCACCACCCATGTGACCAGTCAAGGCACGGGAAGAATTGCGCCTATCGAGGTTCCACAGTCGTACGGTTCCATCCTCACTTGCCGAAGCCAGGAGAGTGCCCGAAGGCGAGAACGCCAGATCTTCGACTTTCCCCTTATGGCCGCGAAGCAGACGGAGCGTCCGGCGCGACGAGGTCGACCAAACCCGGATACGGCCGTCGAGCGCGCCACCTGCAAGCCTCTTCCCGTTCTGGGAAAACGCAACTGCGGTGATGAAGTCACGCTGTCCACGATAGGTGCGCTTTCGCTTCAGCGAATCCAAGTTCCACAATCGCACCGTCTTATCGGCACTGCCTGAAGCAAGCAGCCGCCGGTCGGGCGCAACAGCGAGCGCCTGCACGGCGTTGTCATGACCCTCCAGAACACTCAAGGGTGCGGATGGGTGCCGAACATCCCACAACGTTACCTTCCAGTCATGGCTGGCGACCGCAAACCGGTCGGCCTCGCCCAGAAAGGCGACCGCCCAGATATTGGCCTCGTTTCGTTGAACCGTTGCGAGTTTTTCCCCGCGTTCTAGATCCCAGAGCCCAACTTTGCCGTTAGCGTGTCCCGTCAACGCACGCCTGCCATAGAGTGCCAGGGCAGTTGCAGGTCCATCTTCAAGCGCGATGGTGCGGACGAGCGAATGTTGGGCCGCGTCCCAAATCTTGATGGTCGCGTCGATACCAGTTGTCACGATCCAACGCCCGTCGTCGGAATAGTCCATGGCCGCAAGGCGGCCCTGATGCGCATCGAACGCCGCAATCGGAGTGAGGATTGAGACTGGCGGCTTCGCATGCGTTTGCAAGCTAGGCGCAACCGCCGCTCCAGGGCCACCAATCGGAGAGAAGCGGTCCTGCATGGCGACTGCCGCACTTGCAACGCCGACGCCAATAAGAAGCTTGAACGCGAGCGGGACCCACCGCCGGCGCGAGCCCTTTACCGGGCGCGGGCGCGTTTGACGGCGGGGCTCAAAAACTGCGCGCCGCTTCGGCGCAGCCTTTTTTGCGGCCGCGGGCTTCTTAGACTCGGCTTTCTTGGCGTCTGATTTCTTAGGTTCAGACTTTTTGGGCTCAGCCTTCCTGAATGTCGGTTTCTTCAGCCATGGCCGCTTTGGTGCAGAAATCTTGGGCGGTGCGGCGGCCTTCTTCTTCGGTGTGGGTGCGGGCGTCTCCAGCTTAACCGTGTCGGCGTCGGCAGGGGATGCTGCTCGCGCGATGGGAGCGCCTCGCGGTGCGGGCTTTTTGCGAAGCTCATCGAAGAAGTCAAGCATACCGCCCCTGGGGCCCGGCACGTCGGGCGAGGGGTGCGCCGCCCGCTTGGCGGCAACTGGTGGGGGAGGATCAGCCGGCGGCTCGGCCGCAGTCACCTTTTCCGTGTCGGAGGGAGCATCCTTCCCGTTTGTCTCGTTTTCTTTCTTCTTCTTTTTCTCCAATGATCGCGTCAACCAGCCTGCTTTGGGCGGATCCGTCGCCAGCAGCTCGTTGCGCCAAGCCGCAATGGACTGTGGCCGCGCATCGACATTGAGCTCCAAGGCGCGGTCGATGGCCTTGAGGAATCCTGAACGGTAGGAACTGATCGCAGCCTCTCTCGCCGGTACGATCTCGTCCTTGACCATGCGGGAGGGCGCATCTGGTGGCCGCTTACCTGTAACGGCATGATAAAGCGTGGCGCCCAGCGCGTAGATGTCCGTCCATGGGCCTTGCCGCTTACTCGTTTCCGCATATTGCTCGTAGGGGCTGTAGCCTGGCTTGACGAGCGCGGAGACTGTTTTGGAGTGCGAAGCGATCTCGCCGCGCGCGGAGCCAAAGTCGATGAGAACGGGATCGCCCGCCTTGCGAATGATGATGTTGTCCGGCGCAATGTCGCGATGCAGAAAGTCGGACTTGTGAATCAGCTCAAGCGCATCGAGCAAAGGTTCCAAGATTGCATCGAGTTCCTTCTGGCGCGGCGCGCGGCCTAGCGACTTCAACCAGTTCTTGAGGCTTTGGCCCTCCTCGAAATGCAGGACCATGTAGCCGGTATTGTTGGAGCGGAAGTAGCGATAGACCCGCACGATATTTGTGTGATCGAACTTGGCGAGCGTTTGCGCTTCTTCGATGAAGCGGTCCAGTCCCCAGCGGTAGTCGCCAGCACAGTCTTGCGAACGCGGTGCGGCTTCAACGTCGCCGGCGCGCGCAGCAAAGTCACTTGGAAAATATTCTTTGATGGTGACAAGGCGTGCGAGTGCGATCTCGTCCGCGAGATAGGTAATGCCGAAACCGCCGGCCCCTAGGACGCGCTCGATGCGATAGTCGCCGACAAGCTCAGTTCCGCTAGGCAGCGCTATAAGATTCGTCATAGCTCCCCGGGACGCCCCGGCCTGGGCCCGCCGCATCACATAGGCCCGCGACCGTTCGCCAATGACTTTCAGCCTCCGGATCAATGGATCGCGCATGATTGTGGCGCTCGCGCGAAGGATGCACTCTTTGTGAACAAATCTTAGGCTTGTCCCTTTGCGGCCATGTTCCTGCCGTCATGCCGCATAAGGCTTAATGTGATTTGCTTCACGAGAAATTCATGAGACCGCCTTCGTCAATTATGCCGGCACTCATCGCCGCGGCGGCGGTCATAGTTTCATTTGTGGCCGGGGCGCCGGCTGTCCTGGCCAATGGCGCTAGCACCGCAATGACTATGCATCCTCAGACACTGTCGATCAAATCTGCACCCACCACCGTGGCCGCGCTTGGGGCTGGAACCGGCCCCTGGACTGCCGTCCAACAGTGGCTTGGCCAGAGCTACGACCAAGCGCCGGCTTTGATCCTAGGTCTCGCAGCGCTGCTCGCCATTCCGCCGCTTGCGCTTGCAGGATTGTTTCTCCGCCGTCAGCGCCGCTCACCTGATGCCACGCTTGTCATTTCGCATCCCTCTCAGCGATCTCGCGCCAAGCCGCGCGCCACGACAGCGCGAACCGAAGTGTCCTCCTGGCCGACAGAGGCGTGGGTCGACATCGAGGGTATGCCAGGCGGCCGCTTCGTGATTGGCCAATCACTTGTTCGCATTGGGCGCGAGGCCGACAACGATATTCGTCTCTCGGCCAAGACCGTCCATCGCTACCACGCCGTCATCCGCCGCACGACCGACGGCGAAGTCGTAATTACCGACCTCTCGGGTGCTCAAGGCAATGGCGTGCTTATCAACGGAGCCCGAGTGGACGAAGCGCGCCTCAAGAAGGGCGACGTCATTAATGTGGGCGAAGTGCGGCTCAGGTTCAGTGCACAGCCGGTCTAGTAAGCAAGGCCCACTGCTTCTTCATCAAAGGCGGCAATGTGTTTGGATTCTTTTCGAGTAAGAGGTTTTGGAAGATTACAAAATCAAAGGAGCACGCACGCATGAAAGAGACGACGAATTCCCAGCCAGCATTGAAAGCGGGCCGTTTTCTCGGCACTCTTAAGGACGCACTCGCGGCAGCAAGCCGCGACGAGGCACACAGCGGACAGAATACAAAAGCTGCACCCGACGCGGTGACACAGCCCATAGCCAAGCCCAGCGAGCCGACACAAAAGCCGGCCCCAGCTGAGGCGGAACAATCTGATAGGGAGGCGGTCCCAGTTACGATGAGCGCTACGGAAGCAGCCCGCGTGGTAAAAGCTCAGATGTCCTTGAAACCGCAAGACAAGCATAAGGAGTTCAGCGCGCCACCAACGACCCGCGTCGTGCGCGGAACCTCCAGTACGCAAAGCGGTCCGGCACGCACGCAGCTTGTGCGCGGCAAGGCGAAAGTGGAACGCGGAGAATTCGGCCAAGACCCGGTTGTCGGCTGGCTCGTGGTCGTCGGCGGCCCTGGGATCGGTGCGCATCGCCCCATTTTTGAGGGCAACAACACGCTGGGGCGCAGCTCCTCTCAGCGAATCCCAATCGACTTCGGCGACGATTCAATATCATCGGAAGAACAGGCCTACATTCGCTACGATTCGGCCTCGCGCTCTTTCCTGTTCGTGCCAAACCTTGCTAAAACTAACGTCGTGTCCATAAATGACAAAAGGCCAACGGGAGCGGTTGAGCTCAGCCAAATGGATGTCATCACAATGGGCCGCACCCAACTCGTATTTGTGCCCTTCTGTGGCTCCGAGTTCGATTGGGCCGAGCTCACCGATGCCAAGGGTTAATGCAAGTATTCGATCACGCCTCTTGCACCACGAAAGGCGCAAGAGATTACCAAGAAGATGCAAGTGCATTCTGGCCGCCGGAGGATAGCTCCTCCGGCAGCTTCGATGTGCCGACGGCAAACCAGACGCGGCTCGTCGCCGTACTGGCAGACGGCATGGGCGGCCACACCGGCGGCGCGCTTGCTAGTAACTTGGTGTGCGAGAGTTTCATCTCCGCGTATTCGGGGCTCAACGGTTCGCGGCCGCAGCGCTTGCTGAAAGCATTGCGGTCGGCAAACAGTGCTGTCGCCGACAAGGTGATGGCCAATCCCATACTGTCAGGCATGGGCTCGACGATCGTCGCCGCCGTATTCGCCAACGAGGGAGTCGAATGGGTCAGCGTAGGTGACAGTCCGCTTTTGCTATTCCGCCGCGGCGAGTTGGCGCTCCTCAACGAAGACCACTCACTCGCCCCTGAGCTCGACCGGATGGTGGCCGCCGGGCGTATGACGGAAGAGGAGGCACGCAATGATCCTCGCCGCCATATGCTTCGCTCCGCCGTGACGGGCGAGGATCTCGATCTCGTCGATGTCTCGCGCCACCCCCTGAAGCTGGAGCATGGCGACTACGTGATCCTCGCAAGCGATGGGTTGCACACTTTGGACCCGTTGGAAGTCCAGAGGATCGTTGCAGCGTATGCAGACGATGGTGCCGAGGCCGTCGCGAGTGCGCTCATCCGGGCCGTCGAGGCGATCCGCGATCCTCACCAGGACAACACGACCGTCATGGCGGTGCGGCCTCTGCCTGGGCAGGAGTAGGCCTCTCCGCCAAACCCGCCCGAACGTTCTTCATACGTTCTTGTCTGGTCGCGTGACCTCGGCTAACCTCATCTCGATCAGGTTGGGGGGCGGGGCATGTACGGTCAGATTTCTACCCTAGCGTTTGTCGGCATCGAGGCGCGCCCGGTCGAAGTGCAGGTGCGCATCACGCCTGGCCAGCCGGCGTTCGTCATCGTCGGCCTTCCCGACAAGGCTGTCGCTGAAAGCCGCGAGCGCATCCGCGGTGCTTTGCATGCAATCGGCCTCGGGCTTCCCTACAAGCACATCACGGTCAACCTAGCGCCTGCCGACTTGCCCAAGGAAGGCAGCCAATTCGATTTGCCAATCGTGTTGGCGATGATGATCGCCATGGATGCGGTCGCGCCCGACGCCGTCTCGGGCTTTGCCGCCATCGGCGAGCTTGCGCTCGATGGTTCGATTACCGCCGTGCCCGGCGCCCTGCCCGCAGCCATTGGCGCCAACGCAATGGGCAAGGGTCTCATTTGCCCCGCATCCGGCGGCGCAGAAGCCGCCTGGGCCGGCGAAGATGTCGATATCCTGGCCGCGCCTCATCTGCTTTCGCTCGTCAACCACTTTAAAGGCTTGCAGGTGCTGAGCCGTCCCAAGCCCAGCCTGGAACGCGACGCAGCGCCGATGCCCGATTTGCGCGATGTGAAGGGTCAGGAGAGTGCCAAGCGTGCGCTCGAGGTCGCGGCCGCGGGTGGCCACAACCTCCTGATGATCGGGCCGCCGGGTGCGGGCAAATCGATGCTTGCAGCGCGCTTGCCTTCGATCCTGCCGCCGCTCAGCACCGAGGAAATGCTCGAGGTCTCAATGGTGCAAAGCCTCGCGGGCGAGCTGATGGGCGGGAAGCTTGCCACCGAGCGCCCATTTCGTACGCCGCATCATTCAGCCAGCATGGCAGCCCTCGTCGGCGGCGGCACGCGTCCCAAACCCGGTGAGGTGAGCCTGGCCCACCTCGGCGTTCTTTTCCTTGACGAGCTGCCTGAATTCCAGCCCGGCGTACTTGATGCGTTGCGCCAACCTCTGGAGACGGGCGAGACTGTGATTGCGCGCGCCAACCACCGCATCGCCTATCCCTCGCGCATTCAACTCGTCGCGGCGATGAACCCGTGCAAGTGCGGCGGTAGCTCGCCCGGCCTTGCCTGCAAGAGCGGTCCGCGATGTTCGGCCGACTACCAAGCGCGTATCTCAGGACCGCTGCTCGATCGCATCGACTTGCAAATCGAGGTCCCCGCGGTAAGCGCTGCAGACCTCGTATTACCTGCGCCAACGGAGGGGAGCGCGGAGGTACGCCAACGCGTGGCCCGGGCCCGCGACATACAGCGCGAACGATTTGTGCTGCTCGGTTCAAGAAACAGCCGGACCAATGGGGCGTGCAGCGGGCGCATCTTAGAGGACATCGCCACCCCGGACGAGGAAGGCGTCGCTTTACTGCGACAAGCTTCAGACGCGTTGCACCTGTCGGCGC
>CAYOPW010000008.1:0-33818 GCA_964405975.1 uncultured Hyphomicrobium sp. | reverse complement strand
CGCAGCAGACCGCGTGAGCCGCGTACACATCGCGGAGGCCCTCAGTTACCGGGGCGAAACCTTGCGCCAAAGCAAAGCAGCGTAAGGCCTTAAGATGCTTGCGGAGGTAAGCCCTTTTGCATCAACGCCGCATCGACGGTGTTCTTCAAGAGGCAGGCAATCGTCATCGGCCCGACACCACCCGGCACTGGTGTTATCGCGCTTGCCACTTTCGCAGCATCCGCGAACGCAACGTCACCAACGAGTTTGCCTTTTCCGTCCGGTTTGATGATGCGGTTGATGCCAACATCAATCACGATAGCGCCGGGCTTAATCCAATCGCCCTGCACAAACTCCGGCTTCCCGATGGCCGCCACGACGAGATCGGCACCGCGTACAACACCAGGCAAATCGCGCGTGCGCGAGTGAGCGACTGTTACCGTGCAGTTTTCGCGAAGCAGGAGCTGCACCATCGGCTTGCCGACGATGTTGGATCGGCCGACGACAACCGCGTTGAGCCCCGTCAAGTCGTCCTTTACCGACTTTGCCAGAATGATCGAACCAACCGGAGTGCAAGGCGCCAACGCACGCTGGCCAATCGAGAGCTTGCCGACGTTCATCGGGTGGAAGCCGTCGACGTCCTTGGCAGGATCGACAGACTCCAGAACCTTGGTGCTGTTGATGTGCTTTGGCAGCGGCATCTGCACAAGAATGCCGTGCACCGCAGGATCGGCATTGAGCTTGGCAACGAGTGCCAGAAGATCTTCTTCACTCGTCTCTTCGGAGAGTTTGTGTTCAAACGACTCCATGCCCACTTCCGCGGTCTGCGCCGCCTTGTTGCGCACGTAGACCTTGCTCGCGGGGTCCTCGCCCACGAGAACCACAGCAAGGCCCGGCGTGAAGTCCTGTTCAGCTTTGATGCGGGCAACCTCCTGGGCAACGTCGGCGCGGACCTTGGCGGCAATGGCCTTGCCGTCAATGGTAAGGGCTTGGGTCATGGGTGGATTTCTCCCCTCGTTTTTGCGTTCATTGGGCTGTTGCGAGCTTGGCTGATAGCCGCTGCTCAAGGCAATCGGTTTCCCCGTGGACAGTAAGCGACTTGACGCGTGACTTAGGCCCTTGCGTCACACGCACAGCGCTCTTTGGCACATCGAGCCACTTTGCGACGAGCCTTTCGAGCGCCGCGTTCGCTTCTCCCTCGGCGGGGATAGCACGCACGCGCGCTGAGAAGGCCGGTCCCTCCGCCGTAGGGGTAATACCGTCGATGGCTTCTAGCGAGGATTTCGTTTTCACGCGTACGCGCACGATGACGCACCCTTTGCCGACGCGCCAAGGCTGTGTGTCACCACCCATCAAATAAAGAGCTTGGCGATGTTGGGAATAATCACACTCTGCATAAAGACGCAGCCGAGCAGAAGAATGACCGGCGAGATGTCTATGGCGCCGAGATCGGGCATGACATTGCGAATGGGCCGCAGCAGCGGCTCGGTAACGGCACTCAAGCCCTGCCAGATGGCGCGCGCAGTTGGGTTGTAGGGATTGACGACACCGAAGGCCATCAGCCAGCTCATGATCACGCCGGCAATGATGACGTAGATATAAAGGGTGATTATGTAGCTTATGAAGCCGAGAAGTTCGATCATTGAGGCGTGCTCTTGGTGTGGCTTTCCGGCAGACGTGTAACCTTGCACGACGCGTGGGGCAAGGCCACGGCGGCCCAAAAGCAGATTTCCCTACCCCTTCCTTGACAAGATTCCAGGCGCCCTCCTAAATGCCGCCCACTCAATCCGGGGCCGTAGCTCAGATGGGAGAGCGCTGCAATCGCACTGCAGAGGTCAGGGGTTCGATTCCCCTCGGCTCCACCATTTAATTCCATGATCTCATCCTTGGCCGCGGATCGGAATTAGCCATCATTGACACTACCCACGTTCGCCGATGTGAATGTGCGCGCCATAGGCTTGTTAATGCGGTAAGTCTGATTACCTCTAAGAGTAGGTCGAGCGCGCGATTGCAGGTGCCGTCCTGGCGCTCGCTCGGCTATCAGGAAGCGCCAAGACAGCCACTTCAATCGCTTCGGCAAAACGGCGTATTATTGTTTCGTATCGATAAAACTGCGGGCGTTTTTGGCGTTTCCTCTCGATACCTCGAGCAAGGAGGAAACCAGCCATGGCCAAGGTACTCTGTGTCCTCTACGACGACCCCGTCGACGGATACCCCAAATCGTACGCACGCGACGATATTCCCAAACTTGACCTCTATCCCGATGGCCAGACGCTGCCTACCCCGTCAGCCATCGACTTCAAGCCGGGCCAATTGCTGGGTAGCGTCTCCGGTGAACTCGGCTTGCGCAAGTTTCTCGAAGACCAAGGGCATACACTTGTCGTCACCTCCGACAAGGATGGTCCCAACTCGCGGTTCGAGCGCGAGCTACCCGACGCAGACGTGGTGATTTCCCAGCCTTTCTGGCCCGCCTACCTCACTGAAGAGCGCATCAAGAAGGCAAAGAACCTCAAGCTTGCGATTACGGCGGGCATTGGCTCCGACCACGTCGATCTGCAAGCAGCTATGGACCGCGGCATCACCGTGGCGGAGGTTACGTTCTGCAACTCCATCAGCGTGTCTGAGCACGTCGTCATGATGATCCTAGCGCTCGTGCGCAACTACATCCCATCTTATCAGTGGGTCGTGAAAGGCGGCTGGAATATCGCAGACTGCGTTGAGCGCTCATATGATCTTGAAGGCATGAACGTCGGCACGGTCGCGGCGGGGCGCATTGGCCTTGCGGTACTGCGGCGCTTGAAACCCTTCGACGTAAAACTGCACTATACGGACCGGCATCGTTTGCCCAAGGAAGTGGAAAGAGAGCTCGGCCTAACCTTTCACCCGAACGTGGAGTCGATGGTCAAAGTGTGCGACGTCGTTACGATCAACTGCCCGCTGCACCCTGAAACCGAGCACATGTTCAACGATGAGCTGATCTCAATGATGAAGCGCGGCGCCTATATCGTGAATACGGCGCGCGGCAAGATCTGCGATCGCGATGCTATCGTACGCGCACTCGAAAGTGGTCAGATCGCAGGCTACGCGGGCGACGTCTGGTTCCCGCAGCCGGCCCCGCAGGATCATCCTTGGCGCACCATGCCCCACCACGGCATGACACCGCACATCTCCGGTACATCGCTCTCGGCGCAGGCGCGTTATGCGGCAGGCGTGAGAGAGATCCTCGAAGCCTTCTTTGCCGGCAAACCAATCCGCACCGAATACTTGATTGTTGACAAGGGGAAACTCGCCGGTGCCGGTGCCCATTCCTATAGCGCGGGCGACGCGACCAAGGGCTCGGAGGAGGCTGCGCGTTACGAGAAGGTCTAGGTGCGGCCAAATAGATTCGGGCACCTTGCACTCAGGCTCAATTCGCTACCCGGAAAACTCTTCGCGGGTAGCACTCCTTCGGCGCATAAAACTAACGGCCCGCCGCCCGGGCAACGCGCCGGCAGGGCACGTGATGCGTTCCCGGTTCCAACGGTTCTATCAGCGTGCCGACCAGATTCAGCGGAAATGTGATCACTTCGGCAGCTACCTTCGCGACTGTGGCGCCTTCCATATGCAATTGAGGGCTCGACAGCGAACCCGTTATGCGAAACGGTTTTACAATATCGACGAGTTGGGGACGCAGTGGCCAAGGTCTGAATGTCATCCCGATGGCGTTCTTTTCGAAATCGATAAACCCGGCGCCGCGCACCTGAACATCACGCGTTTCCATGACCATGGGCCGCGTTGTTCCACGACCCTTGACAAACGAGAACGGCGCGATCGCGCATACCAAGTCCGCCTCACCGTTCTTGCCGTGTCGGGCAAATAGCCACGTGGGGAAATTGAGGCCCGCCAGATCGAGCAGGCTGGTTCCTATCCTCCCATTGTGCAGAGACGCCGCAAGGTGGCCACTTAAGGATTTCGAAATTGAGTCGACGTCTCCGCCCTTTCCGGTCAGAGCAAAGTTCATTCCTAATGAACCACTGACCGGGAACGAGAACTGCAAGCGCTTGAGCACCATACCGATGCGCAAGTCATCTATGTCGCCCACCAGCGAAAAGCTGTTCACGTCGCCGCGCGTGTTGATCTTACCGCTCGTCGAGGCCTTGCCGCCGAGGTAGCGCATCGATACGTTGTCCAGTCCTATAACGCCGTCCTTGTATCTCACCCGGCCGCTAACATTGCTCGCATCCGTTCCGCCCCCATCGATCTTCTCGACATCTATCTGCATGTCGACTTCGCTGGTGTGCTCGATCTTCGACAGATCCAATATATCCGGATCACGCTCGTCCTCCTCGTCGGTATTTGCGATGTAGACTGAGCGGACGGATATGATTTTCGTCACATCCCCCAGGTGCAGGAGCGGCGTAGATACGCTTCCTGATAACAAGGGGACGCCATCGGCATTCGAGCCAACCAACATGCCTGTGAGCGTTGTCTTGCCAACGAGGCCCACACCTTCGGCCTTTATGTGCTCATCACTGCCCGACATGGTGCCGTCGAAACTCACTGCACCAAGCTCTTCCACATCATCTCCCAATGCAGCGGAGAATTTCTTGAAGCTGGGAATATTCAGCGAGGATTTGAACTTCAGTTCATCCTTGTCGCGCAGATCATCGAGCACAAACTCAATGTTCATGGAAAGCAGTTCGGTTTCCGTCACCTTTGCCTTCAAGGTTTCGATGCCGATCGAGCCGTCTGCATCGGAGATTGCGACATTGCCCTGCAATCGGCCTAACAAAGCCGCCTTATCCTCTGCTTCAAGGCCGAATGCATTGGCGGTTTGAAAGTCGACCTCTCCTTTGAGATCGACTCCTTGGAACTGGAGAATGTCTTTCACGTTGCCGCGAACGCGTACGCTTGGCCTCTCAGTAGGTCCGGCAAGCACCACGACATCATAAAGCCCAATGCGCCCTTGCGGATCTTTCCAGACACGCTCGGCACTTATGGGACCGATCTCGTGCAGGCGGGCCTTCAAAGCGCTCGTCACGATGTGCAGGTCTCGGACTAAGAGCGCGTCGCTCGAACCGGCGATGCGGCCGGAAAATCCCGTGATGTTCAGATCGTAGATGGGCTTTTGTGCATCCGGCGTTGGCGGCGGCGGCACCAGCGTGCTCGTCATATGCAGATTGATGCCGGTTTGCTTGACCGAGTCACCGATACTGCCGGTCAACTGGAACGTATCGCCGGCGTCGAACTTAAGGCTGAGATCGAGTGCCGAAATCCGGGCGGCGCCCAGGGGACCAGACAGAGCGAATGTCAAATCGCCCTTGCCGTCGAACTCGTGCCGCACATTGTAGACATCCAGAAGATCGCCAAGCAATTCTGAGCGTGCCGTGACAGTGGCTTTGATTATGTCCTTGGTGTCGATCGTTTGGTAGTCACCTGAGAACTTGACCACCAGCCCTGACTGCTCAGCCGAAATCGAAAAAACATGCCTGCCCGCACCATCACGCGGCGAATCGACCTGACCCGCCAGCTTAAGCGGAAGATCGTGAACGCGGCCGACGCCTTCGACGACAACCGCGCCGTTCCGGCGGCGCACGCCAAACTTGTCGAAGACGTAGCTCGCGCTCCAGCCGGTTCGGCGATCTTTGTAATTTAGCTGGAAGTTCTGCAATGAGAGATTGGCGCTGAACGGCATGCGCACAAAATCATGTACCAGCGCTCCGGGATCACCAATGGTGCGATCGTTATCCTCCTCGGGCAGCTCAATATCCACTCGAAGGCCATCGACGAAAAGAGATGTCAGAACAACGTCGCCGCCAATGAGTGATAGAAGCGAGGCGTTGAAGTCCACCGTCTTCGCCGAGATAGATTTTACGTCTGGGACCTTTTGCGTGCGGACACTCGAAACGTCGGAAATCACAACTCTTGGTGACAATCCAAAACTGACCTCGACAGGGCCACTGACTTTCGTCTCAATGTCCAGTGCTTCGTCAAGAAGAGCCTCAGCTTGCGCGCGACGCCACGACTCGAACGGTTTGGTATAGAGCGCGGCTGCTCCAAATGCCGCGATTGCGGTCACGATTGCAGCGATCGCGCCGCAAGCCATCAACAACACGCGAAGCCAGACTCGCATCGTAGTCCTTCCCTATGCCCAGCCAGACGCGTATGCCGGGCCGGCTTCCCCGTCAACGAAATCAAGCAATTGACGGCGGCATCGAGTCGACTTTTGTACCTATCGCCGCGTCAAAGCCCGAAGACCGGCCGTGCAATGTATGGCATGAAGCATACCAGATGGACTTCTTGCGATTTTACGTTGAGGAGGGAAGTTTCCAATGGCGGACGTCACCACACTCCAACAACTCGACGAGCGCTTCATCGAAACCTACCAGGCAGCTCGCGCGCGGATCGTGGAGTCACAAAAGCGCAAGGCGCTCATCGTTATCGACTACGATGTGCTGCGGCTTCACTACGGCGACGGCGTGGAACAGGATTTCCCTGGTCTGGAGACGCCGATATATAACAAGATGAAGACGCTGGGGCACATGCCGCTTGCCGTTTACTGCCTCTTGAGTGACTGGGCGACGGGAAAGCCGATCCCAGAGGGTCAGTTGGCGCGCATCTCCGCTTACCGTGCCGCGCTTGCCTCTTTGGCCGAAGAACTCGACACGCGCTTAGAGGTGGAGCGGGGAATATTGCACAAGCCTACCCAGATTCATGCAAAATCGACGGCGCAGCTTGAAGCTGTGCTTGCCCGAAGATCCGTCTCTGGCGACGAGCTAAATGCCTTCTCCAACGATGTTAGGGACGATATCGGCCCCGTTCTGATGGCAGCGGCGCAGGACCAGCTGCGGGCCTGCCACGAACGTGTCCAGCACATCAGACACAATATCCTATCGCCGGAACAGTGGCAGGAAGTCTGTGTGCTTGTGCTAGGCCCTTACATGGCCCGGGAAGGGGAGATTTTTCTTCAGTACTTTGCCAAAATTTTGGATACTCCTATGCAATCCGACCGACGGCTCGTTTATTTTGAGGGGCATGACCTGCAAAGCGCCTACGACCGCCTGGGCACGACCATGCTAGATGCCGTGGCATCGGATGCGATTTTTGGCGATCGGGAACGGCTGCATCGCGACGTCCTGGCGGATGCAACGACAAAGTATCTGGACGAATTGCTACGCCGAAGCTCGACATCCGCCCGAGGGGAGTCTGAACAAGATGTCTAACGAAGGCCGCCAACAGATTGCACAAGAATTACAACAGACCCTGGGTGCGCTCGACGTTCTCTTCACACTGCGCGAAGAGTTTGCGACCTGGGTGGAGGAAGCACACGATGAGTCGTCAAAAGAAGCGTTAGAGAATGTGCAGCGCCGCGTCGTCGACCTGGAAGCCGAATTCCAACGCCGCCGGGAAGAGACCGAAAAAAAGCTGAAAGTTGGCTAGCGCATTCACCCGTGATGCGTTCAAGCTCAACCCGCGCCCACTGCCGCTCCATCGAAACCAGCGCAGGTCCTTCCGAATAATGCTAAAGCCCGAGCTTCCACGGCTCAGAGTGTTGAATGGGCCCCACCGGCAATGGACCGGAAACCGGAATCGTATCCATCTCGTCGGCAACGGGAAGCGCCGCAAAGACGGAAACCGGATCACAACGTCGTCGTGAAATCTAATTGAGAGTGCACTAGAAAGTCCCAGACGTGATGACGGAGAAATCGTCGGGAGTATCACGCGTGGCAGGCCCCGCCGAATGATCCGTAACTACAAGCGTCGCACCCGGATGCAGCGAATGGGCAATGGTCCGAGCCCTTTCGGGATCTGCGAAACTTATGCGGCTCAAAACCTTGCTACCATTCCATTTTACGATGTGGGCTTCGGACTTTAGGTTGCCCACGCCCAGCGCCAGCCAGGCAAGGCCGGAGCCATCCGCCGTTGGACCAACGAGGGAGTAGACATGTGAGCCAAGCGGCCCACTGTGACCCGCAATAACGATCGGCGCTGATGCTTCAAGAACACCATCGCGCATGAGGTAGGCCCTGCCATCAGCCGCGGAGATGACGAGCGAAACCGTCGTATAGTGCACAGTGGGTGACCAGGGAGATGGTGCCGCCCTTTTTGCAACCGCACTTGCGACTTCACGCGCTAATTCGCGGGATTCCGTTTCCGCAGCGGCCGGCAACAACAATCCAGGATGCACGACCTTTTGCGGTTGGGTGTGAGCATTAGCAACGATGACGATTGTGCCGGTATGGGTCACACCATACAACAGCTCGGAGAACTTTTGTGGCAGCCTTATGCAGCCATGCGAGGCTGGATACCCCGGTAGATGACCGGCGTGAAGCGCAACACCCTTCCAGGTCAACCGTTCCATGTTGGGCATGGGCGCGTTATTATAGATGCTAGAGTGATGCACGCGCTGCTTCTGCAGAATGGTGAAAACGCCAGTTGGCGTCTTGTGGCCAGGGCGCCCAGTCGAGCAGGTCGAAAGCCCAATCTCGGCACCATTGCGATAAACGTGCACGAGTTGCTCTGGCAGCGAGACGACGAGAACGACGGCACCTTCTGGCGACCTTTCGGGCTGCCAAACAAACTGACCCGGCTTTAACTTAGCGGCCGCGGCGTGGGAGGCGCCACGGAAATTCCCGAGCGCTAAGCTTGTCACACCGGCAAGCGCAAGGCCTACGAATACACGTCGAGATACAGCATCGGCCATGCGTCGATTACTCCACTCTTGGGCGCCCGGATCAACATTTCTGCCAGGCGCCCAAATGAACCAACCGCTTAGAACGGAGGAATGTTCAGCACAACACCAGGCTTGATATCCGCGAGGTTGCGCGTGTTTCGATTCGCGACGACGAGTCCGTGCAACGTGACGCCACACCGGTCCGCCAAGTGAACGATTGTCTCTCCGGGCTTCAAAATTGCCTTCGTCCCGCAAGGTGACGTGCCAAACTTCCCGCTGAACACCGGAAGGGCAATCCTCTCGCCCACCTTGAGTTCGCGGACGTTTTTAATCTCGGGGTTGGCTCTCAAAAGCGCATCAACTGTTACACCGCATGCTCCAGCGATATTGGCAAGCGTTTCGCCGTGGGTGACAACAACATACGATCCACATCCGTAGTTCGGAATGATCGCTGTTACGGTTACCTTGGGTGGTGGCACGAACAGCGGATTCAGCGTCAGGCTGGCAACGGCAGCCGTAACATCGACGCCCGTTTCACCAACCACGCTAACAGGCTGCAGCGAGATCGTTTTATTGCTCCCACCGACGAGCACGTTGGCTTCGCCGCCAACACCAACAGCAGCGCCAGCACTCAAACCAACATACTTACCGGAAAGTTGGCCTGGCGTAGGCGCGTGTGAGGCTGCAATAACCGTCCACACCAGTGTTCCGGTTCCGGTGAAGCCGATGTCGAGACCGAATTTCTTGATTTTGCCGCTGTAGGCTTCCGATCGTCCCTTCTTGCGGCGAAAGACGCAATGCAGATCCTTCGTTGAGCCAAAGATAAACGACTTTCCTCCATCAACCTCACAGGTCAGCGTTCCTATCGCGCCCTTTGCCATCACGGCAGTCGGCACAAAGGCTGCGAGGGCCGTCGGTATCGCAACAGCGCATACGAAAGCTGCGCGGCAAAATTTAAGTGGCATGATCTCTCCCCTTCTTCATGACGCTAGACCCCGACACGCGCGGGCGGGGCACGACAAATTCGGCAACCGTATTGCAAAACCTGCTTGCGATTACTGAGACGGACGCGGCTTTTGGGAACGGCCCGCAGTCTTCCGACGTAACTCCATCGAAAGACACCATCGCTCCTGGCAATTATCAGACGGGCGGTGAGTTCTCCCAGACCCTGAACTGGCCGCCAAACTGCCCTATGAATAATGGCGAAAATGTCTCCGCACAAAAGATTTCGTGAGGGTCAGGTGCCACGCGAGTACGGACATGCTGTCTCGCGCATCATTGGCATTACCCTGTCAGCAGGGCGATATCCCTACGTAAGCAAGTAATCCAGGACGGAGAGCGATTGACAGTCAAACGTACAGGCGCATCGCGCTTAAGCGTTAAATTGGGTGCCGGCTGCCGCACGCTCAATATTTTCCCAGTTTTGTCTGCACTCAATTCTAGCCAGAGGAAGCGCAGACTCATCGCGAAACCTCGCTTCCATAAACGCACCTCCCTGAACGATGAGGTCGCGATAGTTAACCTCACCCACTACGCGGGCGGTGCTCTCAAGATGCACTTTCTTTGCCTGAATGCTGCCCTCTACCGTCCCATGGACGACGACCTCCTCAGCGAGGATATCGCCTGCCACACTACCGCTACTTTTGATGACAATGCGCGGACAGGCGCAGTCGCCGTCAATGCGTCCCTCGACAATAACCTCGCTCCGCGTGGTCAACTTCCCAGCTAGACGAAGCTGGCGGCCAATGAACGACGCAACGGTTTTTATTTGGCGCGGCTCATTGAAGGAGGTCGGTGCCTCGCCGGGCAACAATGCCTGAAGTGCGGACTGCGCACGCTTTGAGAGGCGGAGAGGTGTGTCTGCATTGGCCACCAGCGCGCGTTTCATGGTGGGGAATAGTGGTGCGGCTTGCAATGTTGCAAAATTTGCCTTGCCGTTGAGCAGGATCAGCGAAAGGGCGGTCATGACCAACATTGCAAACCCGGCGATAAAAAAACGTACCGCGATTGCATCGACGCTTTGGGTGCTTCCTATGAGGCCCGCCCAATCCATGGCGGGAACATTCGCCAATCTGTTGATGCTGACAACGGGGGCTTCAATGCGGCTCGACCAGGCGGCAACCGCTGAACCCTCAACAACCGGAACAGCATCAATTTCATTGACAAGCGTGTGCGGCGGCAGCAGCAACGCGTCAGTTACCGTTGGAGGTGGAGATGGCAACAGCTCGTCCGTCGCGCTCGAGGGCGGCAACCGCTTGAGCTCACTATCGGCCAAACGTTCGCCCATCGGCTCAACGCCGGCCGCCGTTGCAATTGCCAAGTCATCAGCTGGCGGCCTGGTCTCGTCTTCCGTTGGCCGTGGCAACTTCATGCCGGCATAGGATCGACCTGCTGGTAGTGCGGCCGTCGCAACTTGCGGCGCTGAAAGCGCCGCCTTTTTTTGCACGGGTATTGGAACATTCGCCAACTGCGCGTTGCCTCCAGGCCAAGCGGGACGGACCCTTTGCGCTTCAGCGACCAGCTCACTGGCGAGCCCAGCTATCTCATCTTTCTTGTAGGCGCCCAGGTAACCCCTCGCGCCTTCAAATGTGCGGTCGCGGCGATACCTGGGTTCGTCACGATGCGGCGCCGCAATCACGGTGACACGCAAAGCAGCAACACCGGCGCTTCCAATACCGAGGTGCTCTGCCAACGCTCGTGTCACGTCGAGAGTTCGGTTGGTATGAAATGGACCAAAATCATTAATGCGGACATGCCCAGTTTGACCGTTTAGGGGGTTCCAAACGAGAAGCTCGGTGCCATCCGGGAAGGTCGAGCTAGCGGCCCTGCCGGGATTGTTTGCGTCGAATTCCTCGCCGGACGACGTGTACTGGCCACGATTGAATTGGTCGAAGCCCGGATCATCATAGAAAGTTGTGATGACGGTGAGCGTCATGCCAATCAGCCGTTCGGTCTCAGCGATCGTCTTCACGCGGTGGCAAACGCCGCCATAGCAATGCACCTTGCCCGGAATCTTAGCGAAACCTGGCGAGGCAAAAATCGCATAAATAATAAGGGCAAATGTGAGCGTTTCGAAAAAGCGGCGCCTAGGGTGCGGGCGAACTTGCACCCGATTGTAGCGCCCGGTACGCATTACCTAACTCCGAAAACTATCAAAACCCTATGGACGACATGATGCGGCATCCGCAGTGCCCGCGAAGCCACGTCTTAACACTAGTGGGCTAACGTCATCAAAGCAGAGACTTTCGTAACGAATTTGGTTCAACGAGTCCACGCTGGCTTGCTGCGAACAAGCGTCGGCGACAGATCATCATTGATGCGGATATTCGCCCGACGAACCTGCCTCGATGACACCTCACCTGTCGTTTGCATTCCGTGTCGAGTACTAATCACTTAGACTAACTCAACATGTGCCGAAATAAATCTGACTTTGGAACGATACATCGTGGCCGGCACGTCGATCGATGATCTTTGCCGTCACATACCTGACATGCTGCGCAGCCGCGCCAACATGCTAGGTGCACAACTCCAGCTCGCGCTCTGATGACAGAACCGCACGCAACGAACGCCATCGCCTTGCAAAACGTCGTCACTGTATGCAAACATGGATGTACGCCGACGATCGTTTGAAGTGGCGGGCGATGTAACGTTTGCGAGCATTTCTTGCGCCATTGTTGGTCATCGAGGCCGCGGGAGGAAACACCCGCAATGACTGATGTCCGCATAATGTTTCGTTGGGTTGGCGGCGCGATCACTGCGGTCTCAGCCCTGTTCACCTTCGCATTCGGGCTCGCCTTATCGTCGAACTGGTACACGGCACTTGTCGTGGCCATAGCGTTAGCGTGCGCCGCGATCGGTTCTGCATTCATCTGGCCATTCGTGGCTGACGCGCTAGGCAGGAGGCGTTGGGTTTACGCCAGTTTCATCGCGGCGTTCGCTGTACTTCTCACCGGCATCGATGTTGTGACCAACTTTGGCTCAATCAGCCGGCAGCGTGGCACAAGCGTCCAAATCGCGCAGACTCAAAACGTCTGCACGGACGATGCCTGCAGCACGCAGGCCGAGAACCAAAAGAACTTGAAATTATGGGAAGATAGGCGCGCTGAATTGCTCGCTAAGAATCCTTGGCTGGAAACGACTTCAACAGACGATTTGCGCGATGATCTTGTGCGATCGTCTCAAGCCATTCGCGAGGAGAGCAACAGGGGCGGCTGCGGTCCCAAGTGCCGCCTCTTGATCAGCAAATACTCTGACTTAGGCCAGCGCTTCGTTGCCGCCGAACAATTCTCCGAAATCAGTAGGACTATTGCGACGGCCCGGCGCAAGATCGCCTCAGCAAGCCAGGCCTCGGCGAAGTCCGATGACGTGGCTGGGCCTGTGATGCTGCAAGATGCTGCGCTAGAACGCTTTTTTACAATGCAGCGCGACCCATCAGAAACGGCTAAGCCTTCGGCGAATCCGAGCCTGAGTTGGTTGATTGCCGCATTCCTCACGTTCGCTGCCGCGGGAACCAACTATCTGGGTTGGTGGGGCATAGGAACCGGCACGCGCTTTGGCAGCCGCGCACCGCGCGGCGCACCGCTAGAGCCAGACACCGAGCAGTCGGCGACAATAATTGTCGGGAACCCGTCCGCAACGAGGCTCATCCTTGCCGGGGTTGCGACAGTGATCCTTGGTGCCACAACGGTCGCCGTGTTTGATCAAGCTCTTGGATGGCAGGGTCTATTGTTTTCTGCCCCAGTGGTGTTCTTGCTGGGCTCAGGTGCCGCGTGGTGGGTTGCGGAAGTTAGCTGGCCGCAATCAGCGAGCAACGCAAGCTAGATCCTAATTCAGCTGCAAAACACGAGTTACAAAGCATGAGCCCCGCCGAATTTTTCCATCGGACGGGGCTCTCGTCATTGATGACCTGCCCAGCAGAGCCGGGCTTATAAGGCGAAGCTCTGAGACCCGGGCCCGGATCCCGCCTTCGCATGTAGACTATTCGATTGTGGTGTTTGCGACCCGGAGCAGTGCGGCCAATGATCTGCAGTTCACTATCCGAGCCGTGACCCCGCTTCAGCGCGAGGTCTGTTATGACTTCCCGGTGGCGTCATTCTTCCTCCCTTCGCTGTTGATACTCGCGACAACCATCCTCACAACCATCGGTGCTGCCAGGGAGTTGGCGACTGGGCTCCCATCTATTGGGATCTAATCTCCACCCTCGCCTAGTAGCGATAGCCGTCACGCTGCCTATGTGATGATCGGTGATGCGACCTGTCAAGGTGTCTTAGGTACAGGCCGCAATCTGCTGCCGAGCAGTGTCCGGTCCAACGTATTGAAATCACATGAGGCCGACAATTAAACTGCATTCATTGACACGTCTGCTCCAGCGTCCAGCCCGTAATCCGGCAGCTTTCTTTGCCGCCTTGATCATACGAGCACGAGCGCCTTGGGTAGCGCTTATAGGAGCAGTAGTAGCCCGGGGCCACCCAGCCTTCATAGCCTCTTACAGGCCGCTTAAATTGATAAGTCCTCCAGTAATAGGGCTTCACGCCACGGCGGGCCTCGGCTTCGGTTGTCACGTGCATCGAAGCAATTGCAACACCGAAGATTGCAGCAACGGCCGGCATGGATTTGATCATGTTCCACAAATTCATGATGCACTCCTGAACAAGGGGCAGCAGCGGGGGCGAACTTGTCTAGAACGCTGCCCGCTTCAAACTTGAAAGATCAGGTATTGTTGCATTCCGCCAGCTTTTCACAATAAGCACTTAGCACAAAGAAAAAGCCCCACCGCGGCAAGCAGCAGGGCTCCTGATTGTCCCGGATTTGATGGTCCGCTTATTTCAATGGGACGGGCCCCCTTGAGCGATGCCCAAGCTTAAAATTAACACCCACGCGGACAAGCTGCCCTTTAGTCTCGAACTCTGGATCCTGGTAGGCGGTGTCGGGCACACCAGCTGTGTAGAACTGGGCACTTTCCCTCTCCTTACCAAGATCGTAGTAAAGATACTCGCCCTTGAGCGACCAATGCCCAAAACTATATTCGGCGCCGCCGCCCACGGTCCAGCCGGCCTTCGTCTTCGAATTGGAGACCGAATTGAAATCGCCACCGCTAAACTCGAGCCCGTAGCTATTGTTAACTTCGCCAAAGGCGAGACCGCCGGTCGCGTAGACAAGCATATTTCCATGCACCGCGTAACCCAACCGACCGCGCACGGTCGCGAGGTATTCTAGATCTTGAGACACGCGCGCAACGTTTGCCTCTGGAAAACAGCTAGGGCCAGGGCATACCCCTGTAGGCCCGGTCGCTATCGAGGTGCTGCTGTCGGCTGAGGTCCAAGATATGTCGGCCTCAATGCCGAACACCATCTTGCCATGCTGGAAATTGTAGCCCGCCTGAGCACCACCAATGAACCCATCCAGATCATTCGACATACTGAAGGGGAAAGCGCTCCCAGCGGAAGCAGCGGCACAAAAACCGGCTAACAGACCCGAGTCGCGGCACCCAATATCCACATCATTGCTGCCCCACGTGCCGCCCGCATTCAGGCCCGCGTAAAATCCGTTCCAGTTCCCATCCTGTGCTTCGGCTGGGAATGCAGCAGCCAGAAAGAGAACCGCGATGGCGCTCCGCCACGCCAGCGATCCGGCCCGCAATCTTGCGTATCCAACACGGCCCGAAGTGAGCATGTCTCGCCCTTTCTGCTCGTACGCGTTAGCTACTGGATCAATTTGATAAATCGGCACGCCACTCAAACGAAAGGCGCCCATTCGACGGCCAAACGCGCATAGCACTGAGGGCGGTACAAACCACGTAGTTGAGCACAAGACAGGCTCGGCTCGACTAGCGCGCCCAATGACGATCTCCACAATGAGGAGCTAGAACACGTGATTCGCGACCGGACCACAATGCCGCAAACGCCAAATGTATGCTGAATTCTTTGCAGGTGTGCATTCGTGCACCGGGGACCACCAAACCCCAGCCGCCTAGAGCAAGGTCCACTGTTCGGTCGCGACGGCCCACGCAAAAATGGCCGCATTCGACGCCATGTGGGCAGCGATTGGGTCGGATAACCTGTTGGTTCGGTACATGACGAGCGCATAAACGGCCCCGGCGAGTGCCCCCGCCAACCACCGATCATGAAGGATCCCGAATGCGAGGGACGACACGATCAAGGCAAACCACCGGAATTGTACCGGAGCAAGGGCGTCGAACCGCAGGAAGCTGAGAGCGCGATACAGATAGCCGCGAAAAGCGAGTTCTTCGGCTATGGGGACGAGGACAACGGATCCAAACGCGCGTAAGGCGAACCACAAAACAGCCAGCGACGCCGGCAAGCTCACAAGCCACGGTCCCAGCGGTGTTTCTGCGTCCAACTTGGGATCCGTCGCAATCCAAAGCACGCCGACGACGAAGCCAGCCGCGACCGAAACCGGCGAGACGGTTGAGATTAGGCTCGCGTACACGTCTCGGAACCACCACAGTGTGGCACTGATAGCCAGGACTTTCAGGATATAGAGCCACTGATCCGCCGGAGCGAACGCCGAGGCCACGATGCTCGCCGCCATCAATGCCGCGAATGGCGCCAAAAACGCGAAGATGTACCGATCATTAGTATCGACAAAATCCTTAGCCGCGTGCAAATGCGGATCGGCGGACTTCCAAAAATATTGCATCTGGGGCACCGCAGCCATGATGCCAATCGTCAATGCAAGAAACATCATCCAGCCGGCAAATGAGTGAGCTCCGCTGGCAGCGATGGCAGGCGAAATATGCGCACCTATGCTCACCAGCAGGGCAATCCGAACCGAATTTAATACCCAGATCGTAATAATGCCGGCTGGAATGAGAAGTAGCGCATTAGGAAATCGCAAGTGCTTCCGGAAAACCCACAAATAGATGCTGAGGAATGTGACGATGAGGGCGACACCCTCATATCCCGAGCACGATGCCGAGATCCATACCGCGTATTCCTCGGCGCCCAGAATTCGCTTTTGGGTATCGAGAAATGTGTTTGGTTCATAGAGGCTAAGAATCCAATGCGATACGTTGAGCGTAGCACCTGCCAGCGAATTCCAACTCTCCTTGGATAGCTCGCCAGCGAAGTAGACAAAGCTAGCGCCAATCGAAGCCAAGAGGAGTTCTAAATGCGCCGTCTTTATTAGGTATCGCCAGAAGGACAACGGCGCCGCAACGAACGCAAGTGAGGCCCCGGTGGCAACAAGCAAGAATGAGTACGCCCAATACCAGTAAATATCGGCCGCCTGCGGATCAGACTGGGCGAGGGTGACCCTCCCCAACAGGAGCAACGCAAACAGGCTTAGATTGGCAAAAACGGTGGTCCCCCAATGCTGTTGCTGCACCGAGGCCCTCCAAACTTGTGCGATCTGCACGCGCCGGGGCCACATAATCAAGGCAAACGCGACAAACGCCAATAGACCGATGAGCGCGATCCTGTTCGCGTAAAGGATGGGGTTCGACCAATCCGGAAACGCACGCGGGGAGTCGTAAACGGAGGATGCGAGAAAGAATTCACTTATTGTGAGAATGAGGAAAGTTGCAAACCGCGCGGGGATGCGACTCTCGCTGAGAGGGACGGCCGATGCGAAATTCTCTTCGTCGCCGTGTCGGCGCGGCCAGAAGAACATGTCGTCAAGGTCCCGTTAGTCGACTCAGTCGACTGTCTGCTCCCTCGCAGCGCGACGCGCGGGACGCATATCTTTTGGCCCGTTGATGTGAACACCGGCGCTCGCGCACAGTTCCGTGCGCGAGTGCCGTGTCCAAGCTATTTCTTCTGGGCCTTGCGATAGATCATGATGCCTAAGCTGACCAACAGGGCAACCGCCATGACCCCGCCGGGCCCATCGATTTCCGGGTTCGGTGCAGGTGAGCCGCCGCCCCAGCCACCCAATGCGAACGCATTCGAGGCCCAAACCCCGCTCATAGCAAAACCGGCAATTGTCGCTCCAAGCTTCTTAGTCATCGTTCTACTCCAATTCTCTATTGCCATGATCTGAAGCCTCCGATCCATCAGCAACACCCACGAGTCCGCAAATGATGCACTCGATAACGATAGGCTAGGAGTTTTCGTTGGAACAACTAGTCCTTGTTCATATGATTAAGGTTCAGTCCGTTTTCACCTACTGCTTTTGAGGTACGCGTTCTGACGCGAAACAACCCAGACTAAATCTTGATCGCCCCCATCAACTAATCCGGGGCGCAGGACAGCGGAACGTGCACGCTTTTTTTTGTTGCGGTGTCCGCTCGAAACATAAAATGAAAACCATGAATTGCCTCACGGGTCCGCATCAACCAATGCGTGTTTTACAATCGTCAAACACATACTGATTTTTATCGACCAAATAACGCGTCTCTTACACGGAACCGGTTTCGACGAAAGGTATCCGGCTTGACGTGCGTATCTGCTCTCAACGCCTTGACCTGCTAATTCAATCTATCGGCGCGTAACGGCCATACGAGCTCGCGACAACGCAGCCTACTCCTTCGAAGTTTTTTCAACCAAAATTAGCAACGAGCCATGGTGGCGCGAATAAACCTTACCGGGGCCTGCGATGGACCGTGGCAGGAGGACAGTATCGTCGGCTATTAGGGGACGCAAATCGAAATTTCTTTGCAAGGCAACTTTGATATGAGCATGCTGGTCTTACGAATCTGAGACCATTTTAAGTTTTTCGGGTGCGGACTTTCTTGCCCTATGATCTCGTTCCTAATGGCTCATCGGGAACGCGCATTGCTATAAACCATCTTCTTGAATTGGGCTTGACGCAGCTCAAGCGGCGTTCCTTCACTCCTAAATTAAATGGCTATCCACTCCGAAATTTACAAAAAGCTATTGGCATCACAATTGCAGGCATTTGATAGTATTGCGATTTTAATGCAGGAGTAGGATGAGTGCAAAGCGCCTTGGTTTGCGGAGCTGGTGGGTTTATAGGCTCGCATCTTGTTAAACGTTTAAGAAAGGAAGGCTTCTGGGTTCGCGGCGTCGACCTAAAGTTTCCCGAGTTCGCCGAGACAGAGGCCGACGATTTCATAATCACCGATTTGCGCGAACCAGAGAACTGTCGCGATGTGATTGATAGGCGCTTTGATGAAGTCTACCAACTCGCGGCCGACATGGGCGGCGCGGGCTACATCTTTACGGGAGAGAATGACGCCTCGATTATGCATAACTCGGCCTTGACCAATCTTAATGTCCTGGAAGCATGTAAAAATCGGAATATCCGCAATATTTTCTATTCTTCATCAGCCTGCATGTACCCTGAATATAATCAGACAAACCCTTTGGCGCCAGTTACCCGCGAAGACAGCGCCTATCCAGCCAGTCCGGATAGCGAATATGGCTGGGAGAAGTTGTTTAGCGAACGCCTCTACTTGGCTTACAATCGCGACTTTGGTATGCAAACGCGCATTGCACGGTATCATAACATTTTCGGCCCCGAGGGGACTTGGACCGGCGGCAAAGAGAAAGCTCCAGCAGCGCTCTGCCGTAAGGTAGCCGAAGCTAAGGACGGTGAGTCTATCGAGATCTGGGGAGACGGGAAACAAACCCGTTCGTTCCTCTATATCGACGAATGCATTGAGGGAACCCTCCGGTTGATGCGTTCCGGCTTTACCGGCCCGGTCAACATCGGATCTGAGGAAATGGTCACAATCAACAAACTGGTCGCTCTGATTGCAAACATTGCCGGCAAGAAGATTGCTGTGCGGCATGTGCCGGGCCCGCAAGGGGTGCGCGGCCGCAATTCGCATAACGAGCTAATCCACAGAATGCTAAACTGGAAACCTAATGCGGCACTTCGTTCGGGTCTGGAAAAAACCTATCCGTGGATCGAAGCCCAGGTTGAACGCCTGCGCGGCGACAACGCACTGTGGAAGGATATAACTCCGGCTGCGCCAGACGGAAGCAGTCAATTCTACCAGCATCGGTTCGACAACGCTAAGTGGCCGGTGGTCGACGGCTAGCCCCGCCCAAACGTGGACTCTGATTTCCATTCGCAGGTAACGGAACAAACTAAGTCACGGACTAGGATAAATATGCGCGGCATAATCCGCCACCGTTGCGACCGTGTCCCTGAATAGCTCGTACTGTGCATAGAACCCGGGGAGCTGAGGCGCGCCGAAATGATTGAGGCACCCAGGCTTGACCCATGATTTATGATAGCACCAGCCCCCTGCTGACCGTCGCGGTCCCCACGTATAATAGGGTCAACCTACTCAAACGCTGTCTGGAAAGCATAGCCGTCCCCCACTTGGGGGACGAGGTCGAAGTTATCGTCTCCGACAACTCAACCCAATCCGACACGGAACAGTTTATTTTGCAGTATGCGCGGCGGTGGGGAGAATCGTTGCGCTACTTCCGAAACCCGCAAGGCACCAGCGCCACCCAGAATTTCAACTTTTGCTACGAGCGGGCGCGTGGTCGGTACACACTGATACTGCACGATGACGACTACCTGTTGCCCGGCGCCGTCGACACGTTGCTCGATGTCATCCGTGACGTTGACGAGCAGCGCGACCAGGTTCTGCTGTTCGGCGTGCGCGTGGAGGAGCTGTCAGGCAAGGTCCTACGCCGTCAGTACACGCGCAGCGACACCTTCCTGCCACCCGCCAAGGCGCTGTATCGGCTGCTCGGCGACTCGTCGCTCGTGCGCGCGCCGGGATTGGTAGTCAGGACGGACGCATTCGCCGCGGTGGGGGGGTTCCGCGCCGACGCCGAAACCGCCGACGACTTCGACATTGAGGTTCGCCTCTTCGGAAGATACGGCGTGCGCCAGTTACCGGCTGCGACTGCCGCGTACACCGTACATGCGGCTGCAGAGACGACCACCGTGTTCAACCCGCGGACCATCGCACTCATCGATAATATATTCAGCCACGCTCGGCAGTTGGGTGTCTTGGACGAGGCGACCGTCGCCCAGCGCCAGCGTCACTGGTTCCACCAATTCATCCTCGCCGGCGCATGGCGGGCACTGCGCGTCGGCGACCGAACCGCGGCGCGACAGGTGCTGTCGCTTTTCCAACTTCCATGCGTCAAAGCCCTCGGGGCGTCGCGACGCTGGCTGCCGGTGCGCCTGGTGTTCTCGTTGCTGGTCGACAACAACAGACACAACGATGGCGCTGCGCATGATGGCGACCACGACCAATCGGTAGTAAAATCGAAGCTCGAGTAGTGACCCGCCAAGCAGCGCGCATTCGCCGGTCGGCGGCAGCCACGCCAAGACCCGAGGCCCCAGCTTCACCGGGTTCAGATTGGGCCCAGATTTCGCGCCGGTTCCCCATTTCAAATTGATGACGGGAATGGCGTCAAGTATGCGAGGTGAGAAGTAGTACCGACGAAGCTGGCCTCATCGCCCTTGTTAAGTGCCCACGCTAGTTCTCTGTGCAATCTCTAGTGCGCACCCTTGCGGCTGAAAACAGCAAGCGGTGTCTGCAGCAGAACATATAGGTCGAGCCACACGGACCAGTTTCGGATATAAAACAAATCCTGTGTCTGCTGGATCGCAAGATCTCCGTTGCTGCGGCTGGTCACCTGCCACAGGCCCGTCAGTCCTGGCGGAACGCTTCGGCGCTCTCGATTGAACTGTGGATCGAAGCTGTCAAGATGGTAAGAAGGAAATGGTCGGGGACCGACGATACTCATGTCTCCGCGCATAACGTTTAACAGTTGGGGTAGTTCATCGAGACTGTTACGCCGAATGAACTTGCCGATGCCCGGCAGGACACGCGGGTCGTCCTTCAACTTGAAAAAGCGCTGCCACTCGTCGCGTGCGGCAGGGTTAGCACTTAAATATTCTTCGAGACGCTGCTCTGCATCAACGTACATACTACGAATTTTGAACACCGGTATTTGACGCCCATTTTGGCCAATCCGCCTTTGTGTGTAAAAGGCAGGGCCGGGGTCAATGACCTTAATCGCAATAGTCATCGCGGCAATGATTGGCAATGCCAAGAACAGCGCTAATCCCGCAAGGGCGATATCAATAATGCGCTTAAGCCACCGATTACGCCTTAGCTGGAGCCCGCAAGGCAATTCAATGCCCACATTGCTTCCCAAACTCCGCGTCTGCAACCACAGGCTTGGCAGCCTGTCCGTATCAAAAGCAATGAATGTCTTCCAACCGGCCACGCCCTCTCCAATGGATGACGGAGCCTCATACTGTGCTGGTTGCGTCAGCACGATGGCTTCAGGTTTGTTTTCAAAGTCCAACATCCGGGCACTGATCGAATTGGGCGGACCGCTACCACTCCGTTCTTGGATTACGCCGGCGTTGACCAAATTTAGAAGGCCAACCGGCCGGAGGCCCAGATCAGGCTGCTTCTCCAAATGCATGAAGATGGCACGTGCGCTCTCATCCGTACCGACCACGACCGTCGGGGCACCCCAGTTTGCATTGGCCATGATCTCCTGACGCACCAGAATCTCCAGATAGAAGCCAGCAGGCAGGAGCAGGATGCCCAGGATGACGGCTCCCGGAAGTGCGGTGGCGATGCTTCCTAGCAGCGCCAGCAAGAAAAGTTTTGCGGCAATGAAAAGAACTATCGCGAAGACGCGAAGTCGCAACCGTTCGAATGTTGATGGGCCCGCACCTTTATACAACCCAACGCCGAGACAGCTGGCCAGGAACAACGGTAGTCCAAGCCCATCGATCATCGATATAGAGGAAAAGTCTGGCGAAGGCAGCATCATTGTCGTGATTGCATTTGCAATCAGCGCTGCTAAGAGAAACGAAATAGCATCGGCGAGCATGAGCCGCGCGCCGACTTTGACCCGACGCTTGGACACACCGATACCGTCCGCAAGGAGTTGGACTGCCCGAGAGGTGTAATGGTCCCGTCTTCTTGCAGTGAGGCTACTATCCGTCATGACGGTCTTCTCAATGTCTTCGAACCGCATTTTCCTCAGCCATCACGACGATCCATCGGCCTGATAGGGCTGCCGAATTGCTCCGACTTAGCGACCCTACGGACGTTCCGCGGCAAAACGCCGATTAATCTTCTCTCGTCCAACCCAATCTCCATAGATTAGCGAATGGACTTTCAATGCGAGTGCTGCCGAATAGCGGTACCGTAAAGCTTCTTTCTGACGAGTTGCTGGCTAGCCAACGAGATGAACTGCGGAATGATGGAGAGATACCGGCGCCACAATCGTCTCGGTTCGGTGACAAGGCGGAAAAACCACTCGAGGCCAGAGCGCTGCATCCAGATCGGAGCTTGAGACTTTAGCCCCGATAGAAAGTCGAAAGCTGCGCCGACGCCGATAACGATTGGAACTTCGAGCCGAGCGGCGTGTTCGGCCATCCAATATTCCTGCTTCGGCGTACTAAGGCCAACCCACAGGACGTCCGGCCGTGAGGAGTTGATTTTCTCGACAACGGCATCATCTTGTTCGCGCGTCAGAGGACAGAACGGCGGTGTGTGCGTGCCCACGACCTGGAGCGCCGGGTGCGTGTTCTGCAGTGTCTCAGCCAGCTTTTCAGCGACGCCCTCTCTGCCACCATAGTAGAATTGGCGGTAGCCGCGCTCAGCGGAGATGGCCGTGAGATGGCGCATGAGATCTGGCCCGTAAACACGCTTCGTGCGCTTGAAACCAAGCGCCCGGCAAAGCCACACGAGGGGGATGCCATCGGGAACAACAAGCCCCGCCCGATTGTGAATGTCTCGAAGCTTCTTGTCGGACTGGCTTTCGATCACCCCGTGCGCACCGGTGACACACACATAGTGCGAAGATCGCGTGGCAATCCAGGACTCGATCGTATCTAAGGCATCCGTCATGTTTATCGGGCTGACAAACACGCCTCGGATGTCCGCAATCTCGCCTCGGCGGACCATTTCAATTCGCCATTACATGATCGAATGTGTGGACGACTTTCGAATCCCGTGAGAACAGGTTGTCGAAGTAGGCAATTGTCCGCGTTAAACCTTCATCGAGATCCACCGTCGGCTTCCAGCCGAGAAGCTTTTTGGCTCGCGAAATGTCGGGGCAGCGCTGCTTGGGATCGTCCTGAGGAAGTGGCTGGAAGTCGATTGTCGAGCGGGAACCGGTTAGCTCAATGATCCTGTTTGCAAGTTCCGCGATGCTGACTTCGACGGGGTTGCCGATATTGACCGGATCGTTGGCATTTTCATCTGTATTCATGAGGCGAGTGATGGCCTCAATAAGGTCGTCAACGTAACAGAACGAACGGGTCTGATTGCCGTTTCCATAAATAGTAATCGGCTCGTTGTGCAAGGCTTGAATGATGAAATTTGAAACGACCCTCCCGTCCTCCGGATGCATGCGCGGTCCATACGTGTTGAAGATCCGAGCCACTCGAATTTCAAGCTTGTGCTGCCGGTAATAGTCATAGAATAGCGTTTCGGCGCACCGCTTGCCTTCATCATAACAGGCGCGCGGACCACGGGGGTTGACGAGCCCGCGGTAGTCTTCGGTCTGCGGGTGAACCTCGGGATCTCCGTAGACTTCGCTGGTCGAGGACTGCAAGATCCGCGCACGCAGGCGCTTGGCAAGACCCAGCATGTTGATGGCACCAATGACACTCGTCTTCGTCGTCTGCACTGGATCGTGCTGGTAGTGAATTGGTGAAGCGGGACATGCCAGATTGAAGATCTGATCGACCTCGACATATAATGGAAACGTTACATCGTGCCGCATTATTTCGAAGCGCGGGTGGCCGCTGAGTTTGTTGATATTGGATCGCCGTCCCGTGAAGTAATTATCGACGCATAGGATCTCGTTGCCTTCTCGCAGAAGTTTTTCGCATAAATGAGAACCTATAAATCCTGCCCCTCCCGTCACTAGAATACGTTTACTCATAAACCCTCCGACAGCCAAAAATGCGCTTGTAATCAATCTAGTCGTGATAACGAGCAGTTGGCGAGTTCGTATTTGTAATCAATGGTGATATCTTTGGAGGTCATTTACGCCGGGCTCATCATCCGAAAGTGGTAATGAATACGAGCCGCCTTCTTTGAGCTGGTCCGAACCAACGTGTCGATCAACTTTTCGAAATAGACCAATCCTGCCGAAGAAAATATTTCGCGTGCGTAACTCGCACTATTGTTCTTCAGCTCGGTAGATGATTTTAGCCATATTGTTCGTGTTCTTGTTTATCCTAGTTTCCGCTACGGTGCAGCCGACCAAGCCGCTTTCAATATGGGCTCGGTCGTTAGCTGCAAATTCGCTTCAGCTGGAAGTTGTCATCCCTGCCAGCGGCAGGCGACATGTCGGACCGTCCGCCGCAAAGCACAAAATTAGCGAATACGACGCAATAAGGTTAATGACAATGAACTTTGGTCAATCATGTAGAGTTAATTAAAAAGAACACTTTATGAGGTGGCTTGAGATACAGTTTGCATTCGGAATTTTTGGCGAGTCTGAATGCGAACAGCTCAAAAGCGGTGCCAGCTGTCATTCGCCAGCGAATGCAGATCACGAATTAGCGGGTGGAAATCCGCCGGCATTAGAAAGCACGAGTTAGCCCTTGCGACGCCTCATATTGGCGGGGCACTGGAGTGAACGGAGGTGGTTGTGTCTTTGCCCGCAAGAGTTTACGCGATGACACTCATTCTATTGTTTCATCTGGCGACTTCGTGTTTTGCCGCTTCTGATAATGTGCGCCAGTACAGGCTTGGGATTGGTGATCGGATCAATATTAGTGTCTTAGGTGAGACCGAATTGTCCGGAGAATTGCTGATCGATGGTGCGGGAAACATTGAAATGCCGCTTCTAGGTCCGGTTCAGGTGGCCGGCAAGTCTCTTGCGGAGGCGCGCTCGCACCTCACCCAACTTCTCGAGAACGACTTCCTGAAAGATCCCCTGGTATCGGTTCGCATCAGCGAACTGCGGCCGATCTTTGTGCTGGGCGACGTCCGTATTCCAGGCCAACATCCATTCAGGTTCGGTCTCACAATTCTTAACGCGATTGCGACGGCGGGCGGTTTCGGCACTGAGCGGTCACGGCAGGGTGATGCGATAGGAAACCTTATCACCGCCGAGGAGCGTCTGAATGTTCTAAGTCGCCGTTACGTGAGCCTACTCGTCCGCCTCGCCCGGATTGAGGCCGAGCAGCGTGACGAAAAGCAGTTTGCGCTGCCAGATGTGCCGAAGTGGATGTCGCCTGTAGACATAACCGAATTAGGCGAGGGCGAGCGCGAGCGGTTGAACTCGTCGCGTCGTGCTCATGAACGTTTTCTCAAGCTCCTTCGTGACCAGAGACCTACTGTCGCGCGGGAGATCAATGCGCGCAGAGAAGAAATTTCGGCCCAGAAAGAGCTACTCCAAATCTATGAGACCCAGTTAGAACGAGTATCGTCAATCAAGCTGGCGTCGAGAATGCTCGAGCTCCGCACCCAGGTAGCTCAAGGTCGAGGTTTGCTCTCTCGGCTCAGAGGGGAGATTGCAGCGCTAGAAGAAAAGCTCGTCGGACTCGATATTCGAGCTGAGGAGGTAATAACCAAGCGACAGGAGCGCATCACCAAAGAACTTGCGGAAACCCGCGAGCAATTGAGCGAGGTGAATGCCTCTCTGCCGTCCGCGATGGAAGTCGTCGAGTTACGCCGGCGACAGGCCGGACAAATATTTGAGAACGGCGACTGGCAGGAAAGCTATGAGATTAGCCTTAAAAGTAGTCGTACCAGAGAGCTGAAAAAAATCTCCGCCGCTGATACCGTAGACGTCGAACCTGGCGATACTATTATCGTGCATATGATCAGATCGCCCCGCGGCGATCGCCGCCCGACGACGATCGACAAATATTCTCTACCTGGGTCATTGCGACAGAACCTGCCCCAGCCCGCATGGAAAGAAACCCGCCCGGGAGCCTGACGCTAATGAAATTCCAACGAATGACAACAACATGATGAATGTTCCATTTGAAAATGTTCACATTGGCAGCACGAGTCTCCGTAATCACTACGAAGATGTGGCCGCCGATATGTTTCGGTCGATCATGCGTTGGAAGTTTATGATCGCCGGTTTCGTCTTGGGAGCGATTGTGCTTGCTGCGTTGCTGGTCTCAGTATTACCGCGAACATACACTGCTCAAGCACTCATATATCCCAACATGAGTTCGACAGAGAATCGGAATCCCTCGTTATCAGCGACCATCAACGCCACCGCATTTGTAAGTAGTGAAGTACGGCGCATCGGATCACAGGAGAACACCATTGGCGTCGTTAGGAGGCTCAAGCTCGATACCAACCCGGCCTTTATATCAGAGCCGAGCGGCTTTGATATACTGCGTAAGCTGAAAACAATGGTCATGCCCGAAACGGTCCATGCCACTAAACTCGCTCGTGCCGTTGCTAGATTGCGAAGCCGGCTTCAAATTGAGAGTCAAGGCCGCACGTATGTCATTGCTGTCCGCTATACCGCAAATAGCCCGGAATTCGCCGCCGCCGTCGTAAATGCCGTTTTGTTCGAGTACCTGCACGCAAAGGAAAAGGACCGCAGAACGCGGGAGGTGCATGCGGCAGAGAACGAGCTTTTGCAGCTTTCGACGCTTTACGGCAAGCGTCATCCGCGCCTCGCCCAGGCTGAGGCAAAACTCGCTAGTGCAAAGCGCAAACTCCAGCTCGCTGTCGATAATCCCTATTCGTACCAAAGCGATTGGTTCGTACTCGCCGAACCTAATGATACGCCATCGGGACCCGCTGGTAAGTCGATATTGGGCATCGCATCGATCCTTGGGCTTGTGGTCGGCACGTGCGCCGCAATTTTGCTCGGTCGTCGCGACAATGGCTTTAAAACCTCTGACGAGGTAAGCGCCCACACCTCTACCCATTGCATCGGCTTGGTTCCGCCGATCTTGGGCCACGAGAACCCAGCTAGGGCCGCCCAGCTGCCGAGTGTCAGCGAAGCGTTGCGCGCCGTTGCCATCGCAGCCGGCCTCGACGCAAGCAAAGCCTTGAACAAGGTTGTCATGTTTACGACGATCGATCGACCGGAAAGCGCTGTACGCTTTACGGAAGCCCTCGGCCGAGTACTCGTGAGGGGCGGTCAGAGGGTCCTGTTCGTCGACGCTAGCCCGAGGAATGCCCGCACCAACAGCGCAGATGCCCTTTGCGATGGAGCCGTGACGCTTAACGACGTCTTGGCCGATGAAGAGAGAGCACGGACCTTCTTTGAAGCGAGCGGAAATAACGAGATAGCGGTTCTCAAAACCGCTCGGAAAAGTGAAACCGGTGATGACGATTTCTTCGCCATTCGCTCAGGGCCTCTATCAAAGTTTATTGCCGCCGCGCGGCAACACTACAATGTTGTGCTCATCGCGTCGCCGCTGATGTTGTGCCCCGCCGACACGGCTCTCATCGGCCGCGAGTCTGATGTTAGGCTGTTTGTCGTGCGCTGGAGTAGCACGTCGAGGAAAGCTGTCAATTCTGTAATCAAGCGGCTACGCAACTATGGAGTGGAAGTCAACGGCGTCGTGCTCACCGATGTGAAATATCTTCGACGCGGCTCCATTGTAAACGTCTAGAGCAAGCATAATCCTGATGTCAGCGTGTCCGGAGCCGTCAATGTTTTTTGTCCCATCGCGTTGGGCAGATCGCCTAAAGCCGCCATGAATGAAGCGTTTTGCGGCCCCTGCAGCATGCGCCTGGGTCTGCTATGAAACTAAGAGCGTCGATACTGATAATCGATTCAGGCCGACGCGATACCTACAAAAAGAACCAGCTCTCAACGTTTTGAGCGAATTGTAACTGTCAGAGTCTCGCTTCGAACGCGACGCGGGTATCGAACACGACCCTCAGGGCCGTACGGCGAGTTTTACATGTCCGGATACGCAATCCCCGCCTACAGTCCGTCCCGCACCGCGAGCGAAGCATACCTTATGTTGCTCGGTGGCGTTCTCTTTGGCTACGCAATGATTGGTAAAGGGTTTGCCTATATCGGAATGCCCCCGTTGTTTATCGGCGAAGTAGCGTTGCTTCTTGGCATCGTTGTCCTTCTTAGAACCGGCTGTTTATTTGCTTCGATGGCGACGTTGCCTGCGGTGTTGCTCACCGTGACGATGACGTGGGTGCTGATTAGAACAGTCCCCTACATCTCGCAATATGGCTTCAACGCTGCGCGCGACAGTGTCATTGTAATGTATGGCATCTTCGCGTTCATCGTGATCGCTATGTTGTTGGAGGATCCTGGCCGAATTCGGACGATAACGCAGCGTTATTTGATATTCACGGGAATCTACGTTTTTTGCATGCCACTCGTGGCGTCGTATTCGCATTTCCTGAGAGACTTTATCCCATCGATGCCAGGGTATGTCGGCGTGCCCATGCTTCAGGTGCGTGCCGGCGAAATTGCAGCGCATTTGTGCGGCGCTACGGTTTTCGCCATGGTTGGTTTTCGTAAGGCGACGCTTCTCTGGACTCTGGCGCTTGTCGCTACGCTAGTGATCGTATCGGCGCTCAGCCGCTCAGCAATGCTTTCCGCGATCGTGCCTATATGTTTTGCCGCGTTAATGCTTGGCCACTGGCGCAAATTGATCATTATCGTAATTGGCGCAGGCTTTTTGTTCTCACTTTCATATGCCATTGAGAAAATCGTCGCAGAACCGAGTGACCCACCTCATATCACCACACCTCGAGAGGCCATTGGTTCAGAAGACCGCCTCGTCATGCCGAGTCAGATTGCAGACAACGTTCTAAGCCTCTTCGGCGAGGGCAGTGAAGGGACTGAGAGCACTTCGGAATGGCGTCTGCAATGGTGGGATGTCACCTTAGAAGACACGGTTTTTGGTGAACATTTCTGGGCCGGTCGAGGCTTTGGGGTGAACTTGGCAGAGGCGCACGGTCTACAGCAGAATCCGCTCGAGCTCCGACCCAACAGAAGTCCGCATAATGCGAGCATTACAATGCTGGGGCGCGCCGGCGTGACGGGCCTTGTGCTTTGGATTATGTTATCAATTAGTTGGTCTTGGTCGGTCCTGCAGGCGATGTTCGATGCCCGGCGTCGCGGTAGCACGGATTGGGCGAACCTGTTCTTGTTCGTATTTTGCTATGCGCTGGCCATGCATATCGACGCAAGCCTCAACGTGGCGTTAGAGAACCCAATGTCAGGCATCTGGTTCTGGTGCCTGTTCGGCTTCGGTCTCGGTGCGGTCATGATCTATCGAGCCCAGCCGCGCGAGCATGACGAGGCAAATCGGCCGTTCGAAAAGGATGGGCTTGTTCAGCGTCTGCACCCGTGAAATCTATACGATTACAGAAAAATCTATACGCGTTCATTCCCGTGTGGCCCATCGGGCGGCCTCACTACAGTGCTCTTCGTCGATCGCGGGGCACAGGTCAGGCTCTTCTTCGGACCCTGAGATGACTCCCATTCCGCTATGGATCGGCGTGGGCAGGCACGTCTCTCTCCCAGCCAAAACTGATCTTGATCGCAGGTCGTGGCGAGAAATCCTTCTTGGTGACCTGGACGGCATCGAAGCTGCTTCTGTGCCAGACCAAGTTGCTGGGTCTGCAGAGATTGAAGTAATTGGAGGCTTCGAGCTTCAATCCGGTGGAATTAGGCGAGCCCGCCCAAACGAGGCCATTTGACATTGGTTTCCCGCGGCCCTGGTCTACGCAGATGTTATCCCTGGCACGTGTGCGGCGGAAGGTAATCTCGTGCCCGGGATAAGCTGAAAACGAGCCATTGCCCTGCGCGACCGTATCCACATCCTCGACCAAACCGTATCGTGAATATTCGAACATAACCCCAACGCTCCAAGGACTATTATTCCCGTCTAGCAATCCCCGCCTAATGACGCAATGATCACTGTAATAAATTGAAATGTTGTCTGCCGACCTTGTAACATTCGGATCGTTGATCACAGAAAAGTCTTCCAGCGTGCAATTCGGACTCTTATCAAATTGTACCAATTGACCGCGCGGGTCGGGGCCTCGAAAATTGTAACCTTCGATGTAGCTTAAATGAGCGTGCATACTTTCCAGCACATAAACGCCGGCAGAGCCGCCCCTCAGGCGAGCATTCGCGATCCTGAGGCCATCAGAATGATTGCAGGAGATGTTGTTTTCTTTTGCTGAATTGGTTCGCGCGCCTGTATGAATTATGGACACGTTTTCTATGACGAGACCAGGGGCATGATTGCATGATATGCCGTGTGCGCCTTCGTGAAATATTTCGACATTCCGGATCACAACATTGGACAAATTACGCACCAGGATACCGGGCTCGTTCACTGCCTCTATACGCAGGCCCTCGATTATCTGGCTGTCACGTGTCGCAACCATCGGCGCAGAGTTATCTAATTCACAAATCTCAGTGTCGGGATCGCATGTTTTTCGGGTATCATCGACCTGTGAGGATGCTGTTGAATGGGTACAAATAATAATTGTGACCAGGCTCAGAAGGGTGGAAAACGAGGCCGTTCCCATCTTTCGCACAGTTGCTTCCTCCACTGAGCTGCCGCATTTCTCCATCGCGCTTGCGGGCCGCTCATCACCCCACCACGATTGCCTGCTACAGGCAAGCGATGGTCAACGAGCTAATCTTTCCGCAGCACAATGAGAAAGATGCAAAAAATCGGTATTGGAAGATTATTGTTCCAAATACAAAAAAATCCCTACAACCAATGAGATCTGAGAAATTGGTTAAAGTACATTACCGATGCGCCATTACACTAATTGGCCTGCACGAACTGGTCGGACTTCGCCGCCATTTTGGTCGAGACAACACAAGACGAGGCCTCTCTATTTCTGACGAAGAGTACAAATCTCGGACGCCAGAATTTTGCCCATGACACGGTGCCCAGTAGCATTCATATGTCCATAGCCGAAGCCAGTGTTGGCAAAGCCGTGAAAGTGACGCTGCTTAGCCTCATTCTGCATACGTTCGACCAACGTGATAACGGGAAAGCCGGCAGCTTTTCCAATCTCGGAGATTCTACGCTCTGGATACCTCAAATCTTCAACGCCGAGTTCGGCTTTAATTGCATCTCGATAGGCTGTGTCGGGATGCGTCTGGACTGCTTCCGGAATGGTGGCTAGCATAAATTCCGCGCCATCTTTGCGAACTCGATCGTTAAGATCGGTGAGCAGGGCAGCTGTGAGTCGCCACGAGGCTTCCATATCAGGATTGGCTGGGGGTCGGTATATATCTGCTAACGTGCCGACTTCGATCTGTACGAACCTTTTGTCGCCGCTGTTTCGGCTCTTGATTGCAGCCCAAGTCCACAATCGGCGTAACTCGTTAATCAGCTCAAGAACGCGCGAATAATGTATGCCGACGTAAAAAAAACGTTTCCAAATGGGCGGAGCTGCCAGCTTATCCAGCACTAGTCTATTTTCTACCAATCGATAAGTAGGGCTAGAGACGCGCCATTCGGCACCGTCAGGGTCCTGAACGTCATTTCCAGCAAAGAAGCCGAGTAGAACAAGATCTGGCGCAAAACGCTTCGCGTCGAGATCGTAGGTCATAACTTCTTGGCTGGTGTTATAGCCACCAATTCCAAAGTTCAGCACCTCGATCTGACGACCGGATAGAGCCTTACAGTGGTCGAGCTCCTGACCGATATGGTGCCAATATGTCTGCTCAATCGGCACTTGGCGAGCTTCGGTGAAGGAATCGCCCAGCACCGCAATCCTGAAGGTTCCTTTAGGTTTTTCGAGCGCATGCTCGCGGTCGCGATAACCGAGACTGTTGATCCGGACATATGCCTCACCCTCCCCGCGGTACCACCCCTCTTTTCCCGGAACAAGCTTGACGCCGCGAATTTCATCGAATGTTTCAAAAACTGGAAACGACAAGCCGGCCAATCTCATGAAGACCTCGAATAGTACGATGCCCATAAGAAAAGCAACCATCATCAGTGCCAACCGCTGCAGCCATCCTGCCCGCAAATGGTCGTCGGCCACACTCATAATATCAACCCTTTGTTCAAACTTGACTCGAGGAAGATCGCCCGTATGCCGGTGTCGCTGTCGAGAGCCTCGATGGCCATAAGATGGGCACGTCCGGCGTGCCCTGCGTTTATCATTTCTATATTAACACCCTCCCCCGCTTGCAGCGCTTTGCCATTGCAGAAAACGATTGTTCTGTCCCAGCGTCCATGCCCAGCTTCTGACAGTTCGCCAAACTTTGAATGCGCATTAGACCGGAATATCTACTGTAACCGAAATATTTTTCATAACGAATTTCCTGCACATCAATAACAAGTTTCCAAGATCGGTTAGCACTTGTGTCCCGAAATACGCTGTCTGGCCGCAAAGTTATGATGCTGATTTTCCGTATTCTGCATCGCTCGTCTAGCGCGGGAGCAAAACAATATACTTCTTATAAGAAAAGTGTAGACATTCGTCACCGATGGCAAAATCTATTACTAAGGTCGTGAAGTTTAATATTACGTCGGCAAAAACTGCATTATAAGCATAGCTATTTTACAAGACACCAGCTTTGTGGCGCTTCACCCGATCTGGGCAAGAGGCTAGAAATCTGCACATGTTTACTGCAATTTTATCTTGTTTTTGCGGGCCCGCCACCTAACACTTAGGCAAGGCCGATGCACAAATTCGGACTTAATTTCTTGAAGGCCACGCGTTTGTTCAAATGGTAGCCATCGACGATTACGATGTATATTCCGTCGATGCGCGATTTTCCGATCTTGTTTGTGAACACCAAAGATTATCTGATGGCAAAACGCTCCGTATAATGACGATCCTTCAGCCCTATTTCGAGTTTCAAATTTCGCCAAAGCAATGCGAGAAATATAGCTGCCCAGCCATGCCGAATTGAATTCACAATCGCATTGTCTGTTTATCAATCCAGCTCGAATTTTTCTTTGTAGTCGGCGGCCAACGACCGATCCTGCGCATCCTTTTGAAGAACGCAATTGCCGATAACGAGTGTTTCCATCTCGGTTCCCATGAAGCAGCGGAAGGCGTCTTCCGGCGTGCACACGATCGGTTCGCCACGTACGTTGAAGCTCGTGTTCACGAGAACCGAGCAACCGGTGCGTTCTTTGAACGTTGAAATTAAAGCGTGATAGCGTGGATTTGTCTCCGCATGCACCGTTTGAATGCGCGCGGAGTAATCGACGTGGGTCACGGCCGGGATGTCGGAGCGCACAATGTTGAGTTTGTTTATTCCGAAAAGCTGCTCTTGCTCGTGCGTCATGTGGCGCCGCCGATTGCGCTTTACGTCGGCGACCTGGAGCATGTAGGGGCTGTCGCTATCGAGTTCGA